>JAITDK010000178.1 GCA_031282605.1 Oscillospiraceae bacterium | reverse complement strand
TTTCGAAACCTGACCAGGCTTCGCCTGGACCATCGTGATACACATTCTACCGGCTTCGGATCGCCGGTTGTACCTGGAGAGTCTGTTCCGTAGCGTAACTGGTTGCTGCTTTCAGCATCCTTCCGATGGACTCCCCTTCCCCTAATCAGTCCGCAGTCGTTTCCGTTGACACCCTTTCCCATTCGGCCATCCTCTCCGCCAGCGTGGTCGTTAACAGCCGATATTCTTTTGCAGCCTCTTCCGCCTTTAGCGGATCATTATACAGCGCGCCGTCGGCCAGCCGCTCCTCAATCAGCGCGATTCGCTTTTCCAGATCGTCTATATCCTCTTCAACCGCCGCAATCAATCCTTTACGTGCTCTGACACGTTCCTGCTCCGCGCGTTCTTTCTTGCGCCGTTTGGCCAGCTCGGTGCGCGTAACTCCCAGTGAATCCACATCGTCCATTGGCGCGCGCTGTTCCTTTTTCGCCAGATAATCATCATAATTGCCCAAATACTCTACCAACCCGTCAGGCGTCATCTCCAACACGCGGTCGGCTATGCGGTTGATAAAGTAACGGTCATGAGAGATCGTCAACAACGTGCCCTCGAAGTCTGCTAACGTCTGCTCCAATACCTCTCTCGCATCCATATCCAGATGGTTGGTCGGCTCGTCCAGCAGCAGAAAATTATCGCGCCGCAGCATCAGTATGGTCAACGCGACGCGCCCCTTCTCACCACCCGAAAGCGTCGATATAGTCTGGAACACATCCTCGCCCGTAAACAGGAATAGCGCCAGCGCAGATCTAATATCGGTAGGCTCCATCCTGCGAAACCGATCCCACACCTCGTCTAGCACAGTCTTTTCCGAATGCAGTCCGGACTGCAGCTGGTCATAATAACCTATATCGACATTCGCGCCCAACCGCACCGCGCCCGCATCCAACTCCGCGCGACCGATCAACGCCTCCAGCAGCGTCGTCTTTCCCGCTCCGTTAGGCCCAATCAGCACGACCCTCTCCCCCGCCCTGATATGCAGATCCAACCCACTGAACAGCGTGCGTTCACCGTATGACTTGGCCAACCCTCGAGCGATCAGCACATCGTCGCCCGTACGTCGATTCGTACGAAATGAGAAGCGCGCGCCGCGTTCGTCGCGCGGCTTGTTCAATCGCTCGACACGATCCAGCAGTTTCTCGCGGGATCTGGCCTTGCGCACCGACCACTCTTTATTATACTGCCTGAACCGCGCTATGATGGCCTCTTGACGCACGATCTCCCGCTGTTGATTGTCGTACGCGCGCTGGCGTATCTCAAACTGTTCGGCACGCAGCTGCTGGAAGCGCGTGTAGTTGCCGCCGTATACCTCCAGCTTGCCGAACAGCATCTCCGCTACGTCGGTGCACACCGCGTCTAGGAAATAACGATCGTGCGACACGACTATCATCGCCAGCCGCGAACCGCCGCCCGACGTCAAATACGCCTCAAGCCACGTCAGCGCGGACAGATCAAGATGGTTTGTCGGTTCGTCCAGCAGGAGAATGTCAGGCTTCTCCAGCAGCAACCTCGCGAGGAACAGCCGCGTCCTCTCGCCGCCGGACAACTGTTCGACCGGCTGGTCAAACTGCGCCTTCGTGAATCCAAGCCCAACCAACATCCCCGATATGGACGAGCGCCAGGAGTAACCGTCCGCTTCCTCGAAAGCGTCGGTCAGGCGCTGGTAATCGCGCGCCAGCCGATCCATTTGGGCAGTATCGCCCTCGCCGCCCGACTGCGCCATCATGGATTCGATAGCGCGCAGTTTTTGCTCCATCGCGAATATCGGCTCGAAAACGGACTCCATCATGGACCATACGGTAGCGCCGCCGGTCAGCCGCGCGTTCTGTTCCATATAGCCCACGCGCAGACCCTTGCCGCACGACAATACACCGCCGTCGGGCGAGTCCGCCCCGGCGAGGATTCTAAGCAGGGTGGTTTTGCCGCAGCCGTTTACGCCGACAAGACCGAGCCGCTGACCGGTCTGCAGCGTGAGGCTGACGCCCTTCAATACTTCGCGCGCGCCGAAACTCTTGCGCACGTCCTGAGCGTTTAACAGAATCATGCGTCTATTGTATCACACGCGCGCAGCAGATTGAAGTCCTAATTGACGTCCTAATTGAAGCCCTGATTGACGTCCTGATCGAACCCCAGATCGAAGTCCAGATGCGCCTGGATATCGCGATCAGGATCGATTCCGTCGTATACCTCGACAAGAGTCAACCCGCGTTCAGTCAGCTGAAATACACATCGCTCGGTCACGTACAGCACGCGCTGCCTGTGCTTCAGCGCGTTCTTAGCAGAGAAGCTGATCGCGGCGACGTCCTTCACGACCTTCTTGACGCTCCCTTCGCCTACGATCTCAACGCGTCCATCCTTGCGGCGCGCCTCCAAGCCTTTCGTCGTAAACGTCATGCAGAACACGACGACTGGCGTCGTGTTGGTGATGTTGGCGAACCCGCCCAGTCCGGTGAACGCCGCGCTGGATTGATGCGCGTTGACGTTGCCATATCGATCTACCTCCAGCGCGCCCATAAAGCACACGCTAAGCCCGCCGCCGTCATAGAAATCGAATTGGCTGCCCATGTCGCAGATCATGTCCGCGCCGATCGTCGCGCCGAACGAAAGCCCCGGCGCTGGCAGCCCTCCTACGCCGCCCGATTCGACGGTCATGGTGATATCCTTGAGTATGCCGGTCTTGGACGCGTGGCGTCCGACCGTCTCCGGTATGCCGATGCCGATGTTGACGACGTCGCCGGGCTTGAGTTCCCGCGCCGCGCGCGCGCCTATGATATCCGCCGACTCGTCGATCAAGGAACGCGGCTTCTTTTGAACGGAGAGGCGGCTCATGAAGTAATCCATATGGCTGGCGGGAACGTGCAGGTCGCCGTCCATAGCGGGAGCGAGCGACGTTGACATATCGGCTGCGTCGTCCACCGCGACGAAATCAACCAGTATGCCGGGTACGATCACGCTGCGCGGCCTGGTGAAGTGAGGCGTCACGCGATCCACCTGGACGATCACCTTGCCGCCTGTGCGCCGCGCCGCCTGTGCCATCGCGAGCGCGTCGACGGTCAAGTACTCGTTCTCCATGGAGATGTTGCCGTTCGGGTCGCAAGAGGTGCCCTTGATAAACGCGACGTCGATGCGCGGCGCTTTGTAGTACAACGTCTCACGACCGGCGATCTCGACATAACGGACGAGTTCGTCCGCGTACCCGGCGGCGCGCGAACGCTCGTTGACCGCGCAGGTGCCGATCCGCGGGTCGAGGAACAGGTTCAAACCGACGTCGCTGAGGATGCCGTCCTCGCCGGCGGCGGCGGCGCGCAGTGTGTGAGATGCAACTCCCAGCGGCAGGTTGAACGCCTCGATTTGATTCTCGCGGATCATGCGCGTCGCCGCCTGGGAGCTGGCATAGTGCCCCGCGACGATCCGCCGCACCGCGCCCAGCGCGATATATGGATCGGCGAATCGCGTCTCGTCCCAGCCGCCGAAGCCGGCCGCGCAGAACAGCGTAAGATCGCGCGGCGAACCCGTCTCCCGCACCCGATCGGTCAGGGCGTCGTGAAGCAGCGCGGGATTGGACAGCGCGAGGAATGAATTGATCCCTATCGTCGCGCCGCTGGGGATCGAGTCGATCGCCTCGCGCGCGGATACAATGCGGAACATATGGCGCCGCCTTTCAGCAGATGAGCAGATGGTTAGCTGGCTGACTATATCAACGTTTAGCGTGTAACAATTTCGACGCGCGCATTCGTGTTTCCTGTAAAATACTTCGAACTGTGCAAAAAGACGGCGTGTACGCAGCTATATCCCCAACTATGCATTGCGCAGGCGATTGGTCTTGGAAACTCAAGCAATTTGGGTGAAAAACTCAATGACCCGCTGGTCGCCGCGCGTCAAAACATAACGGCATGAGCTGGAGCGATTCCGGCTGCCTTGCTCTTGCATAGGTCGAAAATTTTCCCGGAGGCATAATAGCCGGAAGGATTTCGGTAAAGGCCGTATAATATAATAAAATATATATGGGATGTATGAATAGGAGGCATGAAATGAGACTTAATCGGAACGCGCTGAGGGATCGCGAGGCATGGACGCGGATAGGGGCGGCGCTGCCGCAGTTCGATATCGGCGCGGCGGAGAAAATCACGAACAGCGCGCCTCGCTGGCTGCACTTCGGCGCGGGTAACATATTCCGCGCGTATATAGCGCGCCTGCAGCAAGATTTGATGAACGCGGGATTGACGGAGCACGGCATCATAGCTGCGGAAACGTTCGACGAGGAGATATTAACGAGCGGCTATACGCCGTATGACAATCTATCTCTGCTGGTAACGATGCGGCCGGACGGCAGGATGGGCAAGACGGTCGTCGGCAGCGTGACGAGCGTCGTTTCATCGGCAAGCGAAGAGGGTTTGGCGAGGCTAAAGAAAATAGCGGCGGAACCGTCTATGCAGATAATCAGTTTCACGATTACCGAGAAGGGTTACGCGCTGACGGACCCGCTGGGCAAACCGATAGAATCGGTTAAGCGCGACGCTGAGAAAGGGCCGAATGGGGTCAGGAGTGTGATGGGTATAGCCGCGTCGATGCTGCTGGAGAGGTTTAACAGGGGCGGACTGCCGATCGCGCTGCTGAGCCTGGATAATTGCAGCAGGAACGGGGAGACGCTGTGTAAGTCTATGCAGTATATAGCGAAGGCATGGGCGGAGAATGGGTTCGCGAATAAGGAGTTTCTACGTTATCTGACAAATTCCGACGTGGTGTCGTTCCCGTGGAGCATGATCGACAAGATCACGCCTAGACCCGATCCGCGCGTACAAGCGCATCTGGAAGGGTTGGGGTTGGAGGGGATGGACGTCAAGATAACAGGGAAGAGCACGTATATCGCGCCGTTTGTGAACGCGGAAGCGCCAGGGTATTTGGTGATAGAGGATAGATTTCCGAACGGAAGACCGCCGCTGGAAAAGGCCGGGGTGTTCATGACCGACCGGGAGACGGTCAACCGGACGGAGAGGATGAAGGTCTGCACCTGCTTGAACCCGCTGCATACAGGGATGGGGACGTTCGGGTGCCTGCTGGGATACCCGACGATAGCGAGCGAGATGGGCGATAAGGATATAAGGGCGTTGGTGGAAGGGATAGGCGCGGTCGAGGGGATGCCGGTCGTCGCTGATCCGGGGATAATAAAGCCGTGGGAGTTTCTGCGCGAGGTGATAGACGAACGGCTGAGCAATCCGAATATACCGGATACGCCGGAGAGGATTACAACGGATCAGAGCTCTATGATGGCGATAAGGTTTGGCGAGACGCTGAAGGCGTACGCAAGAAGCGCGGAGCTTGACGCGAGGGGATTAAAGGCGATACCGCTGGCGATAGCGGGCTGGCTGCGGTATTTGATGGGGGTGGATGACGATGGGCGCGACATGCCAATCAGCCCCGATCCATATGCGGCGGCGGTGCGTGAAAAACTGAAAGGGGTGGTGTTCGGGCAGCCGGGCAGCTACAACGGTCAGTTGAGCCAGGTGCTAAACAACGAACAGTTATTCGGCATAGACCTCTACACAATCGGTTTAGGAGAGAAAGTGGAAACTCTATTCATAAAGATGCTGGAATGCCCCGGCGCGGTGCGGCGCACACTGCATGAGACGGTAGGATCCCCCTGCGCCGCCGCGGCGACAAGGGGCTAACCCCGCCCGCCAACGGAGGTGATCCAATTGACCGATCCCAACCCCAGACCACGCCGAACAGTCGACCGCGCGGCAACGTTTTTAACGCTGCTGCTGGGCTGCTCGCCTGTGGCGGTACTATACGCGGCGTACCTTGGCGGCGCGGACTCAGCGCGGCTATGGCTGACGACGATAGGCCTGTATACATTGGCGCTGTCGGCGGGATACTGGCCGGGCGCAGCGTTCGGGAACGCAAGGCTGCGCGCCGGGCTGCTAGGACTGTTGGGGCTGGCGGGCGCGTTTACGCTGACGCAAGCGTGGACATTGTTCCGGGCGTGGTGGGGCGCAGTGTACGCCGTTCCGCTGATCGCGCTATGGTTATTTGCGCTGCGGGCGTCGGCGAAGCCTCCGGGACAGGAGGCCTCGCCCGCGGTATGGACGACGATGGCGGGGGCGCACGCGTTCATAGCGTTGACGGCAAGGATATCCAACGCGGAAACGGAAACGGTAAGCACCGCGCACGCCGCGCTGAACGTCGTCGCGCCTATATACTTCCTGCTGATCGCGTTAAGGCTCAACGACTGTACGCTGACCATAGGCGCGGCGCCGCGCAAGACGGGCAAAACGTCCGGGTTTATACAGCGGAAGAATACGCTGCTGGTGCTGGGCGCGGCGGCGCTGACCTTGGCCGCCGCGAATATAGGTTTGATAGGCGCGGCGGCGCAGCGGGCATTGGTGTACACCATAACAGGGATACTGTGGCTGTTAAGCAAGGTCACGTTCGTTCAAAGCGCGGAGCCTGGCGGCGGAGGCGGCGAAGGTATGGATCTGTCAGGCCTGGGCGAGGCGGCGGAGCCTAGCAGGCTGGCGATTATACTGGAACGTGTATTTATGGTAATAGCCATAATAATAGCCATTGCCGCCGCCGGGGTCGCGCTGTATGTCATAGGACGCAAGCTGGTTGTACTGATGAGGCGCATCGCGGCGAGATTCGCGCGGCTGGCCAGCGAGCTGAATCAAGGTTATGCGGACGAGTCAGAGCGGGTGTTCGATTGGGATGAGTTCATGCGCGGCGCAAGAGAGCGCGTGCGCAAGCTGATACCACGCCGGGAACGGCTGCCCAAGTGGAGCGAGCTGGATAACCGCGCGCGAGTGCGGCTGGCCA
The DNA here is from genome assembly GCA_031282605.1 of Oscillospiraceae bacterium. Lineage (GTDB taxonomy): Bacteria > Bacillota > Clostridia > Christensenellales > Aristaeellaceae > BNUH01. Next base: position 1,214 of record JAITDK010000178.1, on the reverse strand, counting down.
TCCGCGCGTTGATGATTAGGAAACCGGACATGCCGGAGTCGCTGACGATTAGACAAGCGTTGACGCGCGGCGAGTTGAAGGCCGCTCCCGCCGACGCCGCCGCGCTGGCCATGTCATACGACGCGGCAAGGTACAGCGCGGGCGAAGTCAGCGACGAGGAAGCGGAGAACGCGAGAGCGGCGTTTGAACGCGTAAAAACGCATTAAAAGCAACGCCGCAGGGGCGTGATAAGGTAAAATTATGGGAGGAATAACCGATGTATCAGCGTAAAATGTACAAGATAGCGGCGTGGGTGTTCTTAGGCATTGGGATAGTCTTGGCGGCGGTGACGGGCATTCTTATCAATGTCTACGAAATATCCATCAGCCGTTCGTTCCAACCGCATACTGACCCGGAGATTGCCGCCATGGTACTCGCTATCCTGGCAGTGGTGATGCTGATCCTGGCCGCGTGTTTCGCGGGAGTAGTTGCGGCGTATAAGCGCCGGGAGAACGGTTTGCGCGCGGGGGGCGTAAAGGTAGAGGCCGCAATCGACGAAGTGCGCGCAGTATTAAACGTTTCGACCAGCACGGTGCAGCCTTATATCATAGTGTGCCGATGGGAGCATGATGGGAAAGTCTACATCTACCGCAGCGAGTATCTGTCATTCAATCCGGAACGATACTTGGCGGATCATGGGATAACGACCATGACGGTATATACCGATCCCTATAACCCCAAGCGATACTACGTCGACGTGAACTTGTTCAAGAACGTAGTGGTCGCGTGAAACAAAAACAAGAAAAAACGGATACTCGCGCCAGACAATCCGCGGCACCGACCTCGAATCGCTTACTGCTGCTGCCTTCCGGCCCTGACAGGGTTCACGCCGAAACCTTGCACAGCGCCCAGCGGTCATCATACCCGCACGTTTAGTGTACACTAAAACCGAGCGGAACGCAACCGTAAATTATTCTGAGCCAGCGATTCCAAATTTGGAATCGCTGGCTTCTTTGGGGAGCGCGCTGCGCTCAATTGCGATCCCCTCACGGCGCCCATCGGGGCTTGGGACGGGGGAACGTGTTACGCTACGGAACAGACTCTCCAGGGACAGCAGGCGATCCGAAGCCGGTAGAATGTGTATCACGATGGTCCAGGCGAAGCCTGGTCAGGTTTCGAAAGGGCGGATAGCCCTTCGCAGGGTCAGGGACGCGGCGCATCCGCGCCTTCGGGAA
>JAITDK010000161.1 GCA_031282605.1 Oscillospiraceae bacterium | reverse complement strand
CAGGTTATCATCGCCATACACATCAAAATCGCCAATACTTTTCTCGGCATAACTAACCTCCTTATTTATCTTAAGCGCTCGCGCGCTCATCCAACCCCATTAATAGACGCGTCTGGCGCGTGATTTATTGCCTTGGCTTGGAAATTTTTTATCGCGCTTTCCGCGCTATTTCGTGCAAATCCACGCGTTCAGCGCCGCTAATCCCCAGCGATCCCCAGCAGCGCCGCCAGCGTCTTCCATCCCGCGGCCAGCTTGTTCGTCAGTTCGGCCAGCTCGCCGCCATCCATCTCGGCCAGACTGGCGAACGACTGGGTTGAATCCGTCGATATGCCCGCCGCCATAGGCATCGTGTCCACCGGACGCGAGCGCGACGTGATCTCACCCTCGACGATCCCGCCGAGCAGCGCGGACGACGCACGATAACCTGACTCCGTCGGCGAGGCTATATCGACGATCGACAGCGCGTCCTCAAGCCATGCCCGCGCGGCGTCGGCCAGCACGCTCGCCCGCTCGTCGTCCTTCCATTGGAACTTGAACGCCGTCGCCCGCTCGATCCACGTATCCTCGGGCGCGCTGACGTCGAACCACGCCGAACCTGTCTCGCTCCAGCTGATCGACATTCGCTCTCTCGCGCGGGCTTTCAGCGTGAACGACCCGCTTCCCTTGAACGTTTCCGATCCGGACGATCCTGTTTGGCCGGAACCGCTCTCCTGCGACCAGGCGTTGGTCTCGCTGGACGCGAGCTTCGCCTCGAACGACTCGCCCAGCATCCGACCATCCAGCGTCGCGCTGATCGTACGCTTGTTATTCCCCCGAGCGTCGACGACGAGGCTCTCTTTAACCGATAGGCGGAACCCATCCTCGCAGGAGGACGGCAGAGCCTTTATCGACAGTGTTTTATCCACGCGGTTCCCGATGGTTTTTTTTCGATAACTGATCGACAGCGGCAGCCGAACCTTATCCATGCTGACGGTCGTGGAACCTGTGATCGCGGTCACTTCATCGTTCGTATCTAGGTATACGCGCAGTTTTAACGATTCCGCCGACGCGTTCGCCAGCGAATCCGACAGCGCGCCGAACCACTCGGCGTACACGTTCCCGCTATTCGCGTCCATCGCCAGGAAGTCAGTCATCCACAGCAGCGCAGAATCACCCGACAGCGACCATACCCAGTCCGACAGCACTGCCGCCAGTTCATCGCCGCTCAAGGTGTACGTGGTGCAGTGCCCTATGGGATCCGCACCGTCAACCGCCGGCGCGCTATCATCCGACGAGTACGGCGACATTCGCAGCAGCAGCAAGTCCCACATCCGCTCCGCCATGTCCCAGACAGGTCGCTCGTCGCGCGTTTCGCCCCAAAACCGAACGATCGGATTCGTAAGCGCCTCGCCAACGCCCGGCAGCGAGGCCAAGCGTTCGCGCGCGGCGCGCGGTCTCACCCACGCGTCGGGCGACGCGCTGACAGCCGCCCCCTCCGGATTCTTAAGCGAATCAAGCAACCCGTCCAGCGCTATTATAATAGACTCGCCCGGTATCAAGCTGGTTCCCATTGTAATGTCGCGCGCGCCGCGATTTTCCCAAAGCGTCAGCAGTTCCGCGCCGGCGCTCTCTACGGCGAACGAACGCCGTTGGGTTGTGCGCGTCGTCTTCAGCGTCAATCCCGATAAAAGATCGCCCAACTCGCCAAGCCGCAGCTCGTCCAGCCCGTCGGCGCGGGACAACGTCAGGCGCGACGCGGTCTCGACCGGCGTATCACGCGCCAGCGCGCGTTCAATAACCCACTCCGCCGCCGAGAAATCACCGGCTCGCGGCGGATCGGACGCATACGCCGACGGTATAAAAAGCGCCATACATAGTAATGTTATTAGTATCTTCATTCAATCAACTACCGCGTTCTCTAGAATCGTTAGCGACTTTGCACCCGTGTCCAGCCTCGCGCGCACCCCCAGCGGTATTGTTACGTTATTATCACAATGCCCTATCGAGTATCCGCCCAGCGTCGGTTTACCGCACGGCGACAGAATGTCGCGGAATATCTGTGACAACGGCAGATTGTGCCCTCGCATCGAACCGCCGCAATCCGAGTAATCGCCCAGCACTATCCCCGCGCATGAGTCCAGCTTGCCCGCCAGCCGCAACTGGGTCAGCATCCGGTCGATGGAGTAACTCTTCTCGCCAACGTCCTCCAGGAACAGTATGCGTCCCGCCGTGTCTAGCTCGTACGGCGTGCCCAGCAGACCCGCGATCAGCGAAAGGTTGCCGCCGACAAGCATTCCTTCCGCCACGCCTTCCCTCATCGTGAACAGCGGGAACGCGGACGGTATCTCGCCCGCTGGTTCCGCGCGCTTTATTGCTCGATCGAACGAATCCTGCTCGACCGGCGTCAGCCCGCCAGCTTTGAATACCCCCACCGGCATCGGGCCGTGGAAGGTGACTAGGCCGCTATACTTGCCGTAAGCGATATGCAGGGCTGTTATATCGCTGAAGCCCAGCAGCGGCTTTGGATGACGCGCCGCTGCGCCGTAATCTAGTTTATCCAACAGCCGCATCGAGCCGTAACCGCCGCGCATACAGAATATCGCGTCAACGCCGTCGTCGTCGAACATCCCATTCATGTCGGCGGCGCGGATATCGTCGGTCGCGGCCAGGTAACCGTATGCCTTGGTGCAGCTCTCGCCCAAAGTGACTCTGTAACCCTTCGACTCTAACCCAAACTTGCCGTTCATCAGCTCTGCCGGATCAACCGGGCTGGCCGGTCCGACTACCCCTATATGCGATCCGGGTTTCAGCGCGCGAGGTTTACGCATCGGTTCATTCATTGTAGATATCTCCTGCTTGTCTGCTTAGTTTGAGTTTGATTGCGGGTTGCGATGCGGGACGTTCGGCTGTCCCCTGCGGCGGGACGCTGTCCTGCTTGCGAACCGGAGACGCTTTTAGCTTGTTCCATGGTCGCCGGTCAGCGGCGGCTTTCCTTTTCCTCAATCGGGCGGCTACCGCGCTGCGGGTCAGCAGTCCTCGCGGCTTTGGGTTCGCGCCGATCTCGCCCAGCCCCGTCGTTTTGACCAAACCCACGTAGTTGAGTTCCGTTGCGTCCTGAGGAATCAGCACGATCGCATCCCTTCCAGCCCGGGTGGCTTCCATGGCGATTTCGCGGCCGACCTCGATGACGCCTGTCTCGGCCAAACGATCGTTCGAGAGCATCCGGCATGCGCCCTTAGCCGCAAGCTCCGCCCCGCAGGCCTTGTGCACGCTGGCGTTGGGATCGGCGGCGAGCAGGCTCAATGTGTTCATGAACCGCTCGTCGATCCGTTTATCGCCCGGATTGATTCTGCCGAAGGATTGAGGGCAGCCCGCCTTGCTTCACCGCCTACTTCGGATACCTTCAATATTCGACGCGTTTTCCCTTTTCCTTCCCCTTTGGGACGTCTCCGTAAAGTTTTTGGTTAACAGGAGCCTCTAGGGGGACGATGAGGGCTTGATGGACGGCTTGCGCCGCGGAATAGACTATCGGGACACGACCGGCTGGCCGAAGCCGACGCACTGTGTGTCACGATGATCCAAGCGAAGCCTGTTCAGGATTCGAAAGGGCGGACAGCCCTTCGCGTGGTTTGGGACGCGACGCGTCCGCGGCGTCGGTACCCGCATGTGGACTGGCTTTCCCTT
>JAITDK010000023.1 GCA_031282605.1 Oscillospiraceae bacterium | reverse complement strand
CCCCTTCCCGAAGGCGCGGATGCGCCGCGTCCCTGACCCTGCGAAGGGCTATCCGCCCTTTCGAATCCTGACCAGGCTTCGCCTGGACCATCGTGATACACATTCTACCGGCTTCGGATCGCCGGTTGCGCTCCGATAGTCTGTCACGTGATGCGAACGGTTTTGCCTCCCTCATCGTCCCTCCGTAGGGGGACGATGAGGTGCGACGGCAGAGGGGGGCTTATTTCCTCAGCAGCTCCACTATCATCCGCTCCGCCAACTCTATCTGCAGCCCGATCGCCTCTATCTCCGCACACTCGTGTAGCGTGTGCGCGCCGTCACCCAGCATCCCGAAACCATCCAGCACCGGTATGCCCGCCTTGCCCGCTATCGAGATATCCCCCGCACCGCCCGTGCGCTCCAAACCCAGCTTTCTCCCTTGCGACTCACCAATGCCCCGCGCTATCTCGTACAGCGCGCGCCCCTGCTCGCTGGCCGCCAACGCCGGATGTTCCGCTCCGAACGTCAGCTTGGTCGTTGTCCCCGGCACGCCCGGCTCGTCGCATATAGCCTGTATCTTACGCCTGATTTCCTCCTGATACTCGGGATTAAAACTGCGGTATTCCCCCTTAGCCCACGCCGCGTCTGCTACTACATTCTCCGCCGTTCCTCCCTGTATCACCCCTATAGAGATAGATATGTCGCGCTCATCGTCGCGCAGCGTATACAGCCTGGCTATGCGCTGACACAACTCTTGTATCGCACTGGCGCACTCCTTGTACCTTGACCCGGAATGCCCTCTAACGCCGCCGCACTCCAGCCGGAACGACCTCACGCCCTTCCTCTCCATCACGAAGGCGCCGCCCGACCTCGACGGCTCAAAACTCAGCGCCGCCGCCGAACTCCTCGCCGTCTCTAGAATCCACTTCCCGCTCTCGGGCGAACCCAACTCCTCATCGCAATTTAGCAGCACGACAACCCCATGCTTCACCGGATCAAGCCTAGTCAACGCACCCTTCAACGCGGCGCGAAGTATCGCGACGCCGCCCTTCATATCCAGCACGCCCGCGCCGCTCGCCCTGCCGCCCTCAACCGCGAACGGCTTGGATTCCTCCTGCGGGAAAACGGTATCCATATGCCCCATCAGCATCAGCGGCCTTGACTGATTCCCCCAACGCGCCTCAATGACCGCGCCGACCTTCTCGCATTCGCGCAGTCTCACTGTCATCCCCAGCGCCTCGAAATCCTTCGCCGCCACCGCCATCAGCGCGTCGCCGTTGGATTTCTCCCACGGCCCGGAGGGCATATTCACATACTTAGCCAGCAGCCCCAGCGCGCCTTCAATATCCGCTATCCCTATTACACCTATTACACCCATTACAGCACCTTCCTAAGGAATTCCTTCGCCCGCGGATTCTTCGCGTTCGTGAATATATCCTGCGGCGCGCCTTCCTCCAGGATAACGCCTTCGTCCATGAACAGCACCCGGTCGCCTACCTCGCGCGCGAAGCCCATCTCATGGGTTACTACTACCATCGTCATGCCGTCCCCCGCGAGAGCCTTCATTACGTCCAGCACCTCGCCTACCATCTCGGGATCGAGCGCGGAAGTCGGCTCGTCGAACAGCATCACGTCGGGAGACATCGCCAGCGCGCGGATTATTGCAACCCGCTGCTTCTGCCCGCCCGAGAGTTGATCCGGCCACGCGTTCAGCTTGTCGGATAGATCGACGCGCTCGAACAGCGGCTTTGCCACTGCGGCCGCATCCTCCTTGGTCATGTTCTTGACGCGCCTCAGCGCGATTGTCACGTTATCCAGCGCCGACAGGTGCGGGAACAGATTGAATTGCTGGAACACCATCCCGATCCGCTCTCGGATATGATACAGCTCGCGCCGATGCAAGGCGTTCAGGTTCACCCCCTCGAACACTACGCTGCCGCCTTGGGGGCGCTCAAGCATGTTGATGCAGCGCAGGAACGTGGACTTCCCGCTGCCCGATGGGCCTATCAGCACGACGACCTCGCCTTTGGCGATCGTGGCGTTGACGCCCTTGAGCACCTGCAGCTTACCGAAGCGCTTCTTGAGATCCCGCACCTGGATCAACGGATCGCCCGGTTTGATATTAACGTTTATGTCGACCCGCCCGTTCGCGTTATCGCTCACTCCGCCTCATCCACCTTTCCAGTAACGAGAGCAGCTTGCTGCACACGTATGTCAGTACGAAGTAGATCAGCGCGGCGACGAGCATGGTCTCGATATACAGGTAGTTGGTGGAGGCGATCTTGTTCGCCTGGTACGTCAGCTCGTATATCCCGACCGCGTAGAGGATGGAGGATTCCTTTATGATGACAATGAACTCGTTGCCCATCGCGGGCAGCGTTGTCTTGACGGCCTGGGGCAGGACGATATATATCATCGTCTTCACGCGCGTCATGCCCAGCGACTCTGCGGCCTCGTTCTGACCGCGGTCGATCGCCTGGATGCCCGCGCGGATGATCTCCGCCATATACGCGCCCGAGTTGAACACCAGCGCAAATATGCTGATCAGCTCGCGCGGCAGCCGAACCCCCAATTGAGGCAGACCGTACACGAACAGCAGCACCTGCACCAGCAGAGGCGTGCCACGGATGAACGCGACATACGCGCTGACGATCCACCGTATCGGCGCGAACTTCATCCGCCGCAGCACCGCTATAATAATGCCTAGAACCGTACCAAACAGTACGGTCCACATGGCCAGGCGCAGCGTCACGACCACGCCGTTCACCAGCGAGGGAAACTTGCTGACGAATATGGTATAGATTTTCTCGAATTGGATCATCGTACGGAACGGGCGGCTGAACGCCGCCCCTACTCCTTAACCCTTAATCCTTAATCCTTACTCCTCTTCGGCGGCTACCAGCTGCGCGTTCAGCGCGACGGCGTCGGCGAACCATTGATCAAACGTGCCGTCGCCCTTCACCTGCGCGATATAATCATTGAGGAACGCCAGCAACGTTTCGTTATCGCCCTTTTGCACGGCTATGCCGGATCCGGGACTGGAGTATACGACGGGCACGGTAGTGATCTTCAGCTCGTCGGGATAGAGCGTGGTGTACGTTTGCGCGACGACGTCGGTCAGCAGCACGGCGTCCAGATTGCCCAGGCGCAGTTCATACACCAACAGAGGAACCTTATCCATCAGCACTATATTGGCGGAGGCGAACTGCTCCTCGGCGACGCCCGCCTGCAACGAGCCGGTCTGCGCGCCCAGATTCTTTCCGGCCAAATCTTCAGGTACGGCCAGGCTATCCGCGAGCTTCGCGCTGGATAGCAGAATCTGCGTGCCGCCGAAGTACGCGTTCGAGAAGTCCACAACCTCCGCGCGCTCGGGCTTGATCGACATGCCCGATATGATGCAGTCCAGTTCGCCGCTGCGCAAGGCGGTTATAAGCCCGCTGAACGACTGATCGCGCAGGTCAAGCTCAACCCCCAGCGCGTCCGCGATGCCGCGCGCCAGCTGCATCTCGAATCCCTGAGCCTCTTCCTCGCCGGTTTCCGGGTTCGTGAAGTAGAATTCGTATGGCGGGAAGTTGAGTTCGCTGCCGACAATCAGTTTGCCCGAAGCCTTGATATCATCCAGCTTATCTGCGTAAGCAACCGTGCCGAACAGCATCGCCGCGGCCAGGATCAGCGCCAGGAACAATGATACACGTTTCATAAAATACCCCTCCTGTTATACATAGTTCCCCGCTTACCTTACCGTCCGCGACGACCCGCAGTCCGCATAAATAGCAGGTGAACTGTGGTAAGTATACATTTTTTATACAAGCCTGTCAAGCGGAGGATTGCCGAATTTGAACAGCCGCAGCACCGTACTTTCAACACAGCTCCGTTCGAGGGCGCAAACCGTTCTGTTTCGAGGTTATTTGCATAATATGCGCGATGAAACTTCTAAATCCCACAGCGAATCGGGCGGCGAACAATCGTCGTCGCATACATTTTCAACCCTGCCACGCGCCGACCGCAGGATTTCCGAGCCCGTCCGGCGAATATATACCATATAATGCCACGCAACCCGAAGGGAGAATCGAATTACCGTGGATTACACCGCGTTTGAATCGAAACTGGCGGAACGGCTGGACGCGTTCCACGTACCCGGCGTGATGTACGCCACAATCCGCGACGGCAAAACCGAACGCATCGGCGGCGCCGGATACAGGGATATCGAGAAGCGGCTGACACCGAACGAGGATACTCGCTACTGCATAGGCTCGTGCACGAAGGCGATGACCTCGGCGTGCCTGGGCATCCTCAAGGATGAAGGCAAGCTGGGCTGGGGCGACCGCATCCGCAAGCACTGGCCGGAGTTCGCGCTGAAGGACGACATAGCAGGCGCGCGCGCCACGATCGCCGACGCGCTGACGCATATGACAGGCGTAGCCGGGCATGATCTGGCGTGGTATTCCGCGCCGGACTGGCCGGGACGCACAACCCGCGAATACTGCGAACTGCTGCGCGAGCTGCCCATGGATCGCGATCTGCGCGCCGGGTATGAATACTCCAACCTGATGTATACGCTGCTGGGGTACATCGTCGAGCGCGTGTCCGGCAAGCCGTGGAGCCAGTTTCTTGAGGAAAGGATATTCGGGCCGCTGGGTATGGCGCGCAGTTACGCGCGTATAAAAGGTATGGATCAGGATGAGAACGCCGCTCGACCGTACCGTTTCGACGGAGAACGTTTGCTCCGCATCCCATACTACGAGGTGGACGCGATGGGCGGCTGCGGCGTGGTCACGTCGACCGCCGCGGACATGGCCAAGTGGAACGCGTTCATGCTGGGCGACGGTTCATGGCAGGGCGCGCGCGTCATCAGCGAGGAAACGATGCGCGAACTGCGCGCGCAGCGCGTAATACTTCAAGGCGCGAAGCCGCCTCATACATTGCAGACCTCCTACGGTTTCGGCTGGAGCGGCAGCGCTTACCGGGGACACGCGCGCGTTAACCACGGCGGCGCGATCGATGGGTTCGGCGCGGCGGTTCTGCTGTTCCCTGACGATAACCTGGGCGTTGTGACGCTGGGCAACGCGGACGGTTCGTTCGCCCACGGCGCGGCGGCGGCGACGCTATGCGATATGCTGCTCGGGCACGACGATACCGACTGGTTCGATTTCTATAAGAACGCGGTCGATGGAATGCTCGAGGGGCTGGAAAAACAGTGGTCGGCCGTTGTCGCGAAGAAGAACCCCGGCGCGCTGCGGACCCATCCGCCGGATGATTACGTCGGCGATTACGCCGCGCCGGGTTACGGTCCGCTGACCGTGAGTGTGAGTGACGGCGATACGCTAGCGCGATACAACGGCATGACCATGCCGCTGGAACACGTCTCTTACGATACGTTCCTGACCCACTACTGGGTCGACGGCGGGAGGATGCCGCTGCTATTGACGTTCCACACCGACGCAGACGGGAACGTCTCCGCCATTGAAACGGATATGGAACCTCGAGTCGGGTTGATTCGATTCACAAGACATTAACATACTAGAACAATGTTCCGGCCGGGCGGACAGACCGTCCGGCCGCATGCCAATATGAATTATATTTCGTCGGCAGATTCATCGATTCTCGCCGCGTCGCCTTGAAATTGTTGGATAATGACGAATTAGCGGTTGACAGATTCGGCGCGTGATGATACTATGATTGCAATTTCCTACCTCGCTTTCGCAAGGGGGTAAGCCGTTGGCGCGTTACTGTCTGAAGCGGTTAGCTTTGCTGGTTCCAACCCTGTTCGGGGTTATATTTGTTGTGTTCTTAATACTGGCGCTGATACCGGGCGATCCGGGGCGAATCCAGTTGGGGTTGTCCGCAACGAAAGAAGCCGTCGACGCGTTCAACCTTCAATGGGGTCTTGACCGCCCGTTTTTCGCGCGGTTTTTCAGTTTCCTGGGCGGGGTCGTGTCGCGGTTCGACTTCGGCAGGTCGTATCGCACGAACGCGCCCGTTTTAAACGAGATCGTCGCGCGGCTCCCCATCACGGCGGGGATCGCTTTTTACAGCGTGCTCACCGTGCTCGTGCTGGGCGTGCCGCTGGGGATACTATCCGCCATGCGCCGCGCGACGTTTATCGACACGTCCGTCACCGTATACGCGATGTTTCTGTCGGCTATACCGATATTCTGGTTCGCGCTCCTGCTGCTGTATGTGTTCAGTCTGGCGTTGGGTATGCTGCCCACCCACGGCGTGGAATCTTGGCGGGGATATATACTGCCCATCGCGGCGATGTCGATCCCCTCGTCGAGCGGATTCATCCGGCTTACGCGCGTGACGATGCTTGACGTCGTGTACCAGGAATACATCAAGACAGCGCGCGCCAAGGGGGCGCGCGAGTCGTCCGTTATATGGAAGCACGCTTTCAAGAACGCCATGCTCCCGATCATCAACGGCGCGGGGCTGATGTTTTCCGGCCTATTGGGCGGAACGGTTATAATTGAAACGATCTTTACGATACCGGGCGTGGGTCGTCTGCTCGTCACGGCGATTCAGCAGCGCGACATGCCCGTCGTAATGGGCTGCACGATATTCTTAGCGATGATATTCATGCTGATCGTATTGCTGATAGACATCATATACGCCACGATCGACCCGCGCATACGCGCGCGGTTCACGTCGTGAGGCGGCGCGATGAGTAAGCGCGGACGGATCCCCAACCTCGCGTTTAAGCCTAAGAACGCGGACGATATCGAACGCGCGCTCCATGACGCGCTTGTCACACCGATTGAACGGTTTGCCAAACGTCTGGAAGAGCGCGTCGAACGGTTTGAGGACAGGATCAGGGTATGGGAAGGGAAGGAAGACCCACCCGCCGACGAACCCGAGCGAACCCCCTCCGACGCCGATGGCGCGCCGTCTGTCGATCAGCCCTTGCCCATCCCATCAAAACTCTCTATTCCTGACCACCATTCCAACCATCCTAATCGCGTCGGCGGCGAACCGGTGCCCACATTTATCCTCGCGCCGCCATCGAAGGGCGATACGCCGCTCGTCGGCGCGTGGACCGGCGCCGACGCGCATATAACCCCGCCTCCGCCTGCCGAACGGCTCAAGGAATTGTGGCGCTCTTTTTCCGCGAACAAACCCGCCGTCGTCGGTTTATGCATCGTCGCCCTTATGTTCGCCGTCGCGGCGGCCGCGCCGCTGCTGACCCCATTCGACATGGCCATCAAGCAAAACGTCCGCGCGAAGTTCGAGCCGCCCAGCGCCGCACACTGGCTGGGAACCGACTATGTCGGACGCGACGTAATGGCCAGGGTGCTGCATGGCGCGCGCGTGTCGCTGACGATGGGCTTTCTGCCCGCGCTGTGCTCGATAGCTGCGGGGATGCTGCTGGGTTCCGCAGCGGCGTACTTCGGCAATTGGGCGGACAATATCATCATGCGCCTGTGCGATATATTCCACTGTATACCGGGGGTGCTGCTGTCGCTGGCGTTCGTGGCAGCGCTGGGTCCGGGGCTTAACAACATGCTGATAGCCATCACAATCTCATCGATACCGTCAAGCACGCGGTTCGTGCGCGCAGTGATACTGAACATTGTGGATAAGGAATATATCGAGGCCGCGCGCGCGTGCGGTTCCAGTCCGGCGCGCGTGATACTGCGCCATGTGCTGCCCAACGCGATCGGACCGCTGATACTGCAAACGGTCAGCTATATCGCCGGGATGATTATGACCGGAGCCGGTCTGTCGTTCCTGGGTCTGGGATTGCAGCCGCCAAACCCCGAGTGGGGTTATATGCTCGCGGAGTATCAAAAGTATCTGCGCAACGCGCCGTATCTGATGCTCGCGCCGGGCATAGCGATATTGATCGCCGTGCTCGCGTTCAACCTGATGGGCGACGGACTGCGCGACGCGCTTGATCCCAAACTGCGCAGATAATCAAGCGGTATAATAAATCAGTAAATAAATTGGAGGAATCCGCATGAAACGCACCCTAACCCTGCTCGTCGCGGCGGCGATGCTCCTGACCCTGACCGCGCCCGCCATCGCAGAATCGACGCCGCGCACCACGCTGAACACCGCCATCGTGGAGACGTACACCACCACCGACCCGTTCCATATCTCACGATCCGTGGACAGCACCCTTGCCTCCAACCTGTACGAAACGCTGTACC
>JAITDK010000045.1 GCA_031282605.1 Oscillospiraceae bacterium | reverse complement strand
TATTCTTGGAAAAAGGAGAAATTTGGCAATAATATGTCGGATTATCTGAAAAATAAGCTGGGATTCGGTTATATTGACGAGCCGACTGGAGAGGCTGCTACTGGGAAAGACCTAAAGATTTTTACAATATATATGCATAACCTCTATGGTTATGGAAGGAAGATGCACGTGCCAGTATGGCAATCATTGGATAACCCAGGCGATCCGCGCGTTTTATCCCAGCGCAAGCGTATCCGCCGTGAGCTGCTGGCTTCGCGAGCTGATTGGCTGGATAAACGCGTGGGAATCTTAGGCGGTTCGACCACGCACGATATCCGCGACATGATGGAACTGTTCCTGCTAAGCCACGGAATCCGCCCGTCGTTCTACGAGAGCGAGTACGCGCAGTACTGGCAGGACGCGATGTTCCCGAACGCCGAACTGGAAACGTTCAGGCCGGACGTGTTATTCATCCACACAACGAGCCGCAATATCGAACGCTGGCCGACGCTCTTGGACGGCGTCGATGATGCTGAAGCGCTGATAGAGAGGGAATTTGCACGTTTTTCCAATATGTGGGATAAGCTCCACGACACATACGCTTGCCCGATCATTCAAAACAACGTCGAGCAGCCTTATTGGAGGCTGCTGGGCAACAAGGACGCGAGCGATCCGCATGGCCGAGCGCACGTCACGCTGCGGCTGAATCTGCTGTTCGCACGGTACGCGCAGGAACACGCCTATTTCTACATAAATGATATTAACTGGCTGTCGGCGGACTATGGCCTCTCCGGATGGAGCGATCCGTTCCACTGGCATATGTACAAGTCGCATCCGGCGATTCCGGCGATACCCGCTCTGGCGCGGAGCATCGCGAACATAATCAAGTCTATATATGGAAAGAACAAGAAGGCGTTCGCGCTCGACCTAGATAACACGCTGTGGGGCGGCGTTATCGGCGACGACGGCGTGGAGGGCGTCACGATCGGCCAGGAAACGCCCATGGGGCAGGTGTATAGCGAGTTTCAGGCATACGTCAAGGCGCACAAGCAGCTGGGCGTACTGCTTAACATCGTCTCGAAGAACGACGCGCCCAACGCCATCGCCGGACTGGAGCATCCGGAAGGGACGCTCAAGCCGGACGACTTCATACTCATCAAGGCCAACTGGGAACCGAAGTCGCGGAACCTGATCGACATGGGACACGATCTCAACCTGCTGCCAGAGTCGTTCGTATTCGTGGACGACAATCCCGCCGAACGCGAGATTATCCGCCAGCAAACGCCTGGCGTCGCTATTCCGGAACTGGAAACGCCGGAGACGTACATCCGCGTTATCGACCGCGCCGGGTACTTCGAAGCCACGACGCTGACGCGGGACGACGCCAACCGCAGCGCGATGTATAAGGACAACGCCGCGCGCAGCCGCCAGCAGACGCTGTTCACGGACTATGCGCAGTACCTAAGATCGCTGGAGATGGCGGCGGTTATCCGTCCGTTTGAGCCGGTATACATACAGCGTATCGCGCAGCTGACCAATAAATCCAACCAATTCAACCTAACGACGAAGCGATACTCCGCGCAGGATATCGAATCCGCCGCAGCCGACCCCGCGAACATCACGCTCTATGGGAAACTGCAGGATAAGTTCGGCGACAACGGCGTCGTCAGCGTTGTCATTGGCCGTCAGGAAAACGCGGCGCTGCACATCGTTCTGTGGTTGATGTCCTGCCGCGTGCTAAAGAGGGATATGGAGTTCGCGATGATGGACGAGTTGGTTCGGCTCGCGAAAGCGCGCGGCATGGATACGCTTGTCGGTTACTACTACCCCACCGCGAAAAACGCGATGGTGAAGGATTTCTATGACAAGCAGGGGTTTACAAAGGCGTCCGAGGACGGGAATGGCAACGCCGTGTGGCGGCTGTACGTCCGGGACGGGTATGTGAATAGGCAGGATGTTATTACGGTGAACGGCGGTGAGGGACATGCATGACCGTATTCGGAAGCAAATCTTCCTGTCCGCGTACGCGGGCGGCATCGGGCATCTGGCGTCCTCGTTCTCATCGGTGGAGATACTCTCCGCGCTGTATCTGTACGGCGCGATGAAGTATGACGCGAGCGACGTGAACTGGGAGGGTCGCGACTATTTCATCCTGAGCAAGGGTCACGGCGCGCTCGCGCTGTACGCGGTTTTAGGAGAGCTGGGTGTAATCTCGCGAGAGGCGCTGTTAACGTTCTGCCGTCCGGAAGGATTGTTGGGCGGTGAGCCGCACGCAATGGAGGTTCCGGGTATTGAGGCCTCGACGGGATCGCTGGGACACGGGCTATCGGTGGCTGTTGGCATCGCGCTGGCGTTGCGTATGGACGGCAAGCCGAATCATGTGTATGTGCTGACGGGAGACGGAGAGTGCCAGGAGGGTTCTATCTGGGAAGCCGTAATGTCGGCGGCGGCGTATCGGTTGGACAACCTGACCGTAATCGTCGATCACAACCGCATCCAAAAGATGGACTTTATCCAAAACATAATGCATTCTGACGCGCTGAATAAAGCGTTTGAATGTTTTGGATGGCACGTTCAAACTGTCGACGGGCACGACGCGAAGGCTATCAAAGAAGCAATCGCCCCCCCCAAAAAAGAAATACAAATAACAGCAAAACCACGCTGCATTATAGCAGAAACGGTGAAGGGCAAGGGTTTATCCTTAATGGAGAACAACCCTGCCTGGCATTGGCGTATGCCTAACCGCCGCGAACTGAAGACGTTTATGGCCGAACTGGGCATTACTCAAGAGGAGCTGGACGTATGCAAAAAACGTATATAGCCGCGCTGTATGAGATTATGGCACGGGATGTTAACGTCTGCTCCTTGCTGTCGGACAGCGGCACGGATTACGACGTAATGCTGGCACGCGATTTCCCCGGGCGGGTATTCAACTTTGGCATAGCGGAGCAGAACAAGATCGGCATCGCAGCCGGAATGGCGAAGATGGGAAAGATCCCGTTCGTGTACACAACCGGATCATTTTTGGCGTATCGCGCTTACGAGTTCATACGCAATGACATATGCATGCAAAAACGCAACGTGAAAATGATGGGTATGGGTATGGGTATGGGTATGGGAGCATGGAGCGCTCTAGGCCCGTCCCACCACGCCACGGAGGACGTCGCCGCGATGCGGACGCTGCCAAACCTGACGCTGCTGTGCGCCGCCACCCCGCGCGAACTAACGCGGATGCTGCACTACGCGCACGAAAAAGATGGCCCCGTGTACATCCGGCTCGGCATGAGCGGCGAGGAAGAATTATACGACGACGACTACCATTTTGACGTCGGGATGCTGTCGAAACTACGTGATGGCAATGATTACGCCGCATTTGTCACCGGAACCATCGCGGCTGAAACGGTTCGCGCCGTCGATCGGCTAACAACCGCGGGCTTTTCGACGGCGCTATACAATGTCGGCACGCTGAAACCGTTGGATGCGCGGGGTGTATTAGACGCTGTTCGCGGGAAAAAGATGGCGTTCGCCGTCGAGGAACACAGTATGAACGGCGGTTTAGGCGGCGCTATAGCGGAGGTAATCTCGGAAGCGGGTCTTGCTGTGCCTCTGGCGCGTATCGGGTTGGATGACTGCTTCGCGCGCGGTTATGGCACAACGGCGGAAGTCCGCGCGATGAACGGCATGAACGCCGACGGTATCGCGAGCCGCATCATTATGCGGATTCAACAATTACAATAAACTAATAAACTAATAAGTTAAAGGAGCGATCACTATGACAAGACGGGAAGCGCTGGATCGGGTGCATAAAGTATTCTGGGACGTGTTCGACGACGATTCCATCCGACTGAACGACTCGACCACCGCCAAGGACGTCGAGGACTGGGATAGCCTGGCGCATATGAACCTGATCGTCGCGATTGAGGAAGCGTTTGGTATGCGCTTCACGATGGGCGAAGTCACCGGCATGAAAAACGTCGGCGAGATGCTAACAATACTGGAAAAGCGGGCGCGGAGATGAACACCTACACCTACGACGAGATTCCCGTAGGACACGAAGAACAGTTTCAAGCGGTGATCACGCCGGAACATATGCGCCTGTTCCGCGAGATCACCGGCGACGTCAACCCGCTGCACGGCGACGCGGAATACGCGGCGTCTAAAGGCTATCCGGGCATGGTGGCCTACGGCATGTTGACGGCTTCGTTTTTGTCGACGCT
>JAITDK010000310.1 GCA_031282605.1 Oscillospiraceae bacterium | reverse complement strand
AGTCGGTCCACCCTCTACCACCGCCGCCGTCAGCCCCGGCGCGAACCGATTGACCTCCGCCAGCCAGTTGTACAACAGCGACGTAGGCGCTACGACCATCGACAGCGCGTGGCCTTCCTTATTCTTGATCTCCTGCAACGCGGCGATGGCCTGAATCGTCTTGCCTAGACCCATGTCGTCCGCTAGTACGCCGCCCATCCGCAAACGATACCGCGCTAGCAGCCATGAGAACCCCTCGCGCTGATACGGGCGCAGCGTGGCGTTCAATCCATCGGGCGGAGACGCGGCGTCGGACTCGTATCTGGCGGCCGCGTCGCGTATAGAGCGGTCTAGCGAGACTATGGGCGGCATTCCGTCCAGCAGCCCTATCCAATCAGGCGCGCGGTACAGCGCGGTCTCGATTACTCCATCCACGCCGTTCGCCAGCCAAGCCGCGCCGTCGGACAGCGAGTCGGCCATCTCGCGCGCGAGTGGCTGCCAGCCATCCAACCCTTCCAGATCCAGGAACGTGCCGTCGCGCAGCCGGAAATATCGCCGCCGATCCCTCAGCGCGGTCAGTAATTCCTGCGCCTCAGGCGCGGGCTCGCCGTCTTGCGTCAATATGAACTGGATGAAGTTTCCCTTCTCGGTCAGCCGCCCGGACAGACTGGGGCGGCGCGGCTTCATCCGCTGGAATTGATCGGAGCAGTATACCTCGGCCAAGTGGTTCAACCCGGCGACGCCGTCCATGAAGAACGTCAGCGTCTGCCGCGCGTTCTCCAAATACGCGTGCCCTGATCGCACCCTGAATCCCGCACGCGACAATTCTTCCAACACGGCGCGTTCGCCGCGCGCGTCCCGCATCAGCAGCGACGGCGACGCGCCCGCACTCGTCGACGGCGCGAAAGGATCGATTACCCTGTCGCCATAACGGAACTCGACGCGCGCCAGCACCGCCGTGTTCTCGCGATCCAGGTAAACCGCCGCCGCCAGCGCGCCCCGCTCTATGCGGTCGCTCAATTCCGGCGCAATATTCAACGTCCCCGCGGCTTCCAGCGTCGGGAACAGCTCGGCTACCAGCGATTCCAGCCGGTCGGCGGGTAAATCGAAACCGATGCGCCCCGGGTCGCGCGCGTCCTGCGAACGGGCATACATCAGCGCGCGGACGATCGGCGCTTGCCGCGAGTCCAGCATATGAACCAGCCCCGCGCTGTATATGAAATCCGCGCCGAGCGTCAGCGCGGCGGCGTCGGGAGCCATCCGCGCCGTGAGACGCCACGACAGGGATTCGATATCGTCGCTCGGGTTCCTCGCCGAGCCGAGATTCCGCTCACCGCGCGCGGTCACGTCGAACCTAAGCGGCAGGGGTTTGCGCTCTACGCCGTTTATCTTGATCAACTCGCCGCGCCACGCCAGCGTAAACGGGTATCCGGCAAGCAATCGCAGCAGCCGCGGCGCCGACGGCTCTGGTATCGCGACGAACTTATGTCCCCTCTGCCGCTGAGGCGCGGATAACGCCGCCTCCTCCTCTTCCTTGAGCGGTTGGACGGGGGGCGTGATGGGCTTCGCGGCGAAGTCCCTCGCCGTCTCTTTGGATGAGACGTTGCCCAACGCCGACACGGCGGTGGCCTTCGCCGTCTCGATTTCGCGCAGCAGGGCCAGTATCAGCGTGTCGCGTCGACGCCAGTGCAGCGCGTCCTGCTCGATAACCGATCTGCCAAAGGTTATAGGCTCGCCGCTGCCCAGCGCGAGCAAGAATTGAGGCAAATTCCGCACGACATACAGCCTATCCAGCCCTGCGCGCAACGCGGCGTGCAGCTGCGGCTTCCCTGCCAGCGCGCCCAGGTGCAGCGTGACCTCAAGCCTTGGCTCGACGTCGCCAGGCAGCGGCGGATCAATCGCGCGGGTGAGTATGTCGATTGGATTCAATTATGCTTTCTTCCTTGCCGATAGTTTCAAACGCTGCTCCTGACTGAGCACGCGTTTGCGCAGTCGCAGGTTTTTTGGTGTAACCTCCACCAGCTCGTCGTCGTCGACGAACTCCAGGCATTCCTCCAGGGTCAACGGTTTGACGCTAACCAGGCGGAGGGATTCCTCGGCGGCCGACGAGTTGCGCGTGTTGGTCACGTGCTTCTTCTTGCACACGTTGACGGAGATATCGCCGGGTCGCGCGTTCACGCCGACGATCATTCCGGCATAGACGGCGGAACCGGGCGTTATCAGCAGCGTGCCGCGTTCCTGCGCGCCGAACAGGCCGTAGCTGGTCGCCTCGCCATCCTCGAACGCAGTCAGCGCCCCCACCTGACGATGGGGTATGTCGCCCTTCATGGGTTCATACCGTTCGAACACCGCGCTCATGATACCCTCGCCGCGCGTGTCGGTCAGAAATTCATTTCTGTAGCCGAACAATCCGCGTGACGGCACCAGGAACCGCAGCCGCACCCGATCCGTCCCGGTCATCGTCTCCAGCAGACCGCGCCGCCGTCCCAGTTTCTCAATGACCGCACCCACGTATGCCGCCGGAACATCCGCTACCACCCGTTCCATCGGTTCGCACATCCGGCCGTCTATCTCGCGCGTTAGTATCTCCGGCTTGCCCACCTGGAATTCATAACCCTGGCGGCGCATCGTTTCGATAAGGATCGACAGATGGAGTTCGCCGCGTCCGGACACCTGGAATGTGTCGGGCGAATCGGTATCCATGACGCGCAGCGATACGTCCGTGTTCAGCTCGCGCATTAACCGCGCGCGCAGGTGACGCGACGTGACATATTGACCCTCTCGGCCGGCGAACGGACTGTCGTTCACGCTGAAACTCATCTGGACGGTCGGTTCGCCGATCGTTACGAAATGCAGCGGTTCCGGTGCGGCGGGGTCGTTGACGGTGTCGCCGATGCTCAAGTCCTCGATACCGCACAGCGCGCAGATGTCCCCCGCGGAGACCATTTGGGTCGGGATTCGCTTCAGTCCGTCGAATGTGAATAGCCCCGTCAGGCGGATGGGTTGAGACACGCCGTCCTTACCGTATGTCGTACGAACGACAGACATGCCCGCGCTGAGCGTGCCGCGCTCAATCTTGCCTATCCCTATACGACCGACATAGTCGCTGTAGTCTATCGTGGATATGAGCGCCTGCGCCGGACCG
Organism: Oscillospiraceae bacterium; assembly: GCA_031282605.1. Classification (GTDB taxonomy): domain Bacteria; phylum Bacillota; class Clostridia; order Christensenellales; family Aristaeellaceae; genus BNUH01. The sequence continues at coordinate 93 of JAITDK010000310.1, read as the reverse complement.
TCGGCGTCGACCTCGGGTGCGGGCACGTATTTCACGATCGCGTCGAGCAGCGGGCGCATGTCCTCGCCCTGCTCATCCGGTTGGTCGCTGGCC
>JAITDK010000281.1 GCA_031282605.1 Oscillospiraceae bacterium | reverse complement strand
CGTTCAAACGGCTGCATATCACCCTTCGCGTGCAGTTCGTCCATGCGCCGCTTTGCTCGGATCTCCGGCGAGGCGGTCAGGTAGAACTTGAACTGCGCGTCGGGGAGCACACGCGTTCCTATATCGCGGCCGTCGAGCACCGCTCCCGTTTTACACGCTATAGCGCGCTGACGCTTTACCATAACGTCGCGGACGCCGCCCGCCGCCGACACCATCGACGCCGCCATCGATACCGACGGCATGCGTACCGCGTCGCTTACGTCGCGACCGTTCAGCCATGTGCGCTGCGTCCCATCCTCGAACGTGACGCTAACGTCGGCGGACTCGTTCACCCGCTCGACCGCCCGCGTGTCATCCAGATTGACCCCCGCTTCAAGCGCCGCCAGCCCGACCGCGCGGTACATCGCGCCCGTATCCAGGTGCAGTATACCCAGCCGCCGCGCCAGCTCTCTCGCCGCCGTGCTCTTGCCCGCGCCCACCGGCCCGTCCACCGCAATGCTCAACGCCACCCGCGCATTCCCCCTGTCCAAAGCTGCTCTCAAATATGCCGCCTCTGCGTGCGGAGATTGTTGGAATGTTAGAATATCGCCTCGACAAACGCGTCCGCGTCGAACGGTTCCAGATCGTCCAGTCCCTCGCCGACGCCGACGTACCACACGGGCATACCCAGTTCCTGCTGTATCGCGATGACTATTCCCCCCTTGGCCGTGCCGTCAAGCTTGGTCAGCACGATGCCGTTCACCTTGGCGGTATCCAGGAACGCCTTCGCTTGCTGCAATCCATTCTGTCCGGTCGTCGCGTCCATCACCAGAAGCGTGCGCATGTCGGCTTGCGGATACTCCCTCGCGAGTATGCGGTATATCTTGCTCAGTTCCTCCATTAGCTGCTTCTTGTTGTGCAGACGCCCCGCCGTGTCCACGATCATCAGATCAGTACCGTGAGACTTGGCCGACGCTATTCCGTCGAACACCACCGCCGCCGGATCCGCGCCCTCCGTGTGCCGGATAATCGGCACGCCGGCGCGGTCGGCCCATATGGACAGCTGATCCGCCGCCGCCGCGCGGAACGTATCAGCCGCGCACAGCATCACCGAATGCTGCGCCGCCTTGAACCGTGCGGCCAGTTTGCCGATCGTGGTAGTCTTGCCGACCCCGTTCACGCCGACGACCAGCATCACCATAGGCCACTTGAGCGGCGGGCGCGTGTTGCGCAGTTCATCCTTGAGTATGTCTTTCAGGATCACACGCGCGCGCTCCGGATTATCCGTGCGTTCGGCCTTGACGCGCTCCTTCAACTGTTTGACGGCCTTCTCCGCCGCCGGAATCCCGACGTCGGCCAGCACCAGCACATCCGACAGATCCTCGTAGAACTCGTCCTCAATCGCCTTATAGTTGTGCACCAGTTCGTCCACACGCTGCGCGACGTTTTCGCGCGAGCGTATCAACCGATCGCGGATCATGCCGAACAGGCCTTTTTTCTCATCCATATGGGCTTTGCCCTCCAAACTATTTTGCCGAGATGTTTCGCCGCCAGCCGTTAAGACGCATCCTCCAGTCTCACCGACATCATCCTGGATACCCCGCGCTCGCCCATCGCCACGCCATACAGCGCCGGACAGCGCTCCATAGTGCCGCGTCTATGAGTCACAACGACGAACTGCGTGTCCCGCGCGTAACCCTCGAGCGCGCGCGCGAATTGCGCGACGTTCGCCTCGTCCAGCGCGGAGTCGATCTCGTCCAGTATGCAAAAAGGGGAGGGTTTCAGCGTCATTATCGCGAACAGGATCGCGATGGCGGTCAACGCGCGCTCGCCGCCCGACAGCAGCGACAGCAATTGCGTTCTTTTGCCCGGCGGCTGCGCCAATATGTCGATCCCGCACTCGAGAGGATTCGACTCGTCCGCCAGTTTCAACGACGCGCTGCCGCCGCCGAACAGCCGCGAGAACGTCTCGCCGAAGTAGCGGTTCAGTACCGACAGCTGCTCCACGAAACGCTTGTTCATCGCTTGAAGCAGGCTCTCGGCAACGGCCTCCAGATCGAGCCGCGCTCGCTCCAGATCGTCGCGCTGGGCGCTCATCCCATCCAACTTGATCCGCAGCGACTGGAATTCCTCCACCGCGCGGACGTTGACCGTACCCATGGCGCGTATTTCGCCGCGAATGCGCTCGATCTGCGCCGTCGATTCATCATACTTGAAATCCGGGACGCGCGCTTCCTCCGCGCCTGCCGCCGTCAGTTCGTACGCGTTCCAGATACGATCGGCGCGCGCCTTGCGTTCTTCTTCCGCCCGCGCCAACTGAGTTTGGGCGCGGTGAGCGCGCTCGGTCGTCTGCGCGATTTGAGCGCGTATCGTATCGGCGGCCTCGGCGTTCGATTCGGACGCTGCGCGGACGCCGTTCAACTCCGCGTCCAGTTCCGTTAATTGCGCTTTAACCTCATCCAGCCGCTTGGACAGCTGTTCACGCTGGCGTTCGCGTTCCTGGCGTTCCATGTCGGCGCGCTGGGATTGCTGGAGAGCCAGCTCGCGTTCGCGTTCGGCGGCTTGCATACGGCGCAGCCGTTCGGCGCGATCTGATTCTACGCGCGCCTGGTCGCGTTGGGCGGATTCTATCTCGCGGGACAGCGCCGCGTGCGCGGCGCGATCGGCTGACGAACGTTCTTGCGCGGCCTCCGTCGCCTCTCGGGCGCGGGTGCGACGGGCTTGCAGTATAAGCATCTCCTCCGTCAACGCCCTCTGATCCACGGTCTCCGTGGATTGAGAGGCGTCGGCTGCGGCCAACTGCTGCTCGACGTCGTCGAGGTTGTCGCTCGCCGCGTCCAGGCGGCGAGCGGTCTCGGCGGTCTGCAAGGCTAGCGCGGCGAGCGCATCCTCCGCAGTGTTTTTGCGCGCCTGCAAGCGGATGGCGTCCATCTCGATGCCGCGCGCCTCGCGTGTGACAGCATCCAGCTGACGCGACCGATCCATGCGTTCGGACTCCAGGGCATTGGAATGCTCGTTCAGCGCGGCCAAGTCGGATCGAGCGGACGCAATCGCTTCCGCGCAAGCGTCCATCTCGCGGCCGCGTGACAGCAGGCTCGCGCCGCGCGCGGCTATACTGCCGCCCGTCATCGACCCGCCGGGGTTGAGTATATCCCCCGCGAGCGTGACCGTTCTGAACGAATAGCCCGCCCTGCGCATGACGGCTAGTCCAGCGTCCATGTCCCTTGCCAGCGCTGTGCGCCCCAGCAGCGAATCGATTATGCCTTGATAGATCCTATCAAACGTGATCAACTCGTTCGCCACGCCAAGGCATCCCGGCACGTTCAGCGCGCCTCGCTCGGATTGAGACAGCGTCCGACCGCGAACCGTCGTCACCGGCAGGAAGGTAGCGCGGCCATAACGATTCTCCCGCAAGAATTCAATCAACCGTTTGGCCGCCTGCTCGTCGTCGGTCACGATGTTCTGCAGCGCGCCGCCCAGCGCCTGTTCGATAGCGGACTCATACTCCTTTGGCACACTGATCAGGCTCGCCACGACGCCATGGACGGCGGCGTCCTTCTTCATTAAGATACGCTTAACCGCGTTCTGGTAGCCTTCGTACGCGTCAGCCAGCTCGCGCAGCATTGTCAGGCGCGTCTCCTGCTGGCGCGCGGTGTCGCGCCTGGCGTGGATCTGTTGCTCAAGAGCGTCTGCGGCGCGTTTGTTTTGGGCAAGGGCTTGTTCCAGCGCCTTGCGGCGTTCGTCGAGATGGGCGAGCGCGTCCGTCGCCGCCGCACCGTCGGACTGGGCGGAGGCCAGATCTTCCTCCAGCGTAATTCGCCGCGATTCCAGCGAGGCTTGCTCGGCCTTTATCTGCTCAATCCGTTCTAGCAGGGTTTGACGCATGGTGGTTAATCGCGTGCGTGTCGCGCGCGTGTCGGATTGACGGTTCAGCGCGTCCATCGTTCGCGCTTTGTGCGACTCGAGAGACTCGGCGCAGCGTTCCTCCTCGGTTCGCGCGTCGGACAAAGCCTTCGCGGACGAGTCCATCACCTCTTGCAGCAGTTGCAGCGATGCTCGCCTCCGCTCGCTTAACGTGGCCTGATCCTTCGCCGATTGATCCAGTTCGGCTATGGCGGATTCGCACTCAGCGCGCAGGGTTTCCGCGCGGGAAGCGTCAGCCTTCGCGTGCTCGGCGCGCTCTCGAAGTAAATCAATCTCGCCGTTAAGACGCTCTAGCGCGCGGGTATCCGACAAACGAGTATCGCGAAGCTGGCCTGATCCTGTATCCAGTTCGCGCAAACGGTCGTTGAGACGGACGCGCTCGTCCATTATCCGCGCCAGATCCGTCGACAGCCGCGCGGATTCATCCTCGCACGCAGCGATGGTTTGACTCAACGCGGACAACCGTTGCGCCGAACGCGCCTCGTCGGCCAAGAATTGATTCAACTCCAGTTCGCGCAGTTGTTCGGCGAGGACAAGATACGCGCGCGCGTCGCGGCTTTGGGACTCGAGCGGGCCTAACTGTTCCTCCATCGCGCCGATAAGGTCGCAGACGCGCACGAGGTTCTGCCGGGTGTTCTCAATGCGCCGCTCCGCCTCCTGTTTGCGCGCGCGAAACGTGACAATACCCGCCGCCTCCTCGAAGACAGCGCGGCGTTCCTCAGGGCGGGCGGAGAGGATCTCGTCGATGCGGCCTTGGCTTATCAGGGAGTAGCCTTCCTTGCCCACGCCCGTATCGCGGAACATCTCCGTTATATCCTTTAGGCGGCACGGAGCGCGATTAATCAACGCCTCCGACGCGCCGCTGCGGTATACCCGCCGCGTAACCGCGATCTCGGCTGCGTCCACGGGCAGCGCGCGATCCTGGTTGTCGAACACGACGGATACCTCGCACCACGCCAGAGGCTTACGCTTCTCTGAACCGTTGAATATTACGTCCTCCATCTTGCCGCCGCGAAGCTGGCGGGCGTTCTGCTCGCCCAGCGCCCAGCGCACCGCGTCGGATATGTTGGACTTGCCGCAGCCGTTCGGCCCGACGATGCCCGTTATCCCCGGTTCGAACGCGATCTCCGTGCGTTCCGCGAACGATTTGAACCCATACAGTTCAAGCCTCTTGAGTCGCAATCACACCCTCCTGCGCCGCCAACTCCCCGGCGTCTTTACCGAGTGAAGAGTATCCGGTAGGCTGCGGGGGTTCCTCCCCGGCGATAGTGAACAAGTGAGACGCGGCGCGCGCGGCCTCCTGCTCGGCGGCTTTGCGGGACGATCCCTGGCCACGACCCAGCGCCATGCCGTCATGGGCGCGAACGTCGACGACGAAGTGAGGCGCGTGCGGCGGTCCCGACACGCTGACTATGGTATACCTGGGCGCGCGTCGACCCGTGCCCTGCATCAGTTCCTGCAGGCGGCTCTTCCAATTGACGGCGGACTCCGATTCCGCGTAGACCCTGTAATCGTTCAGAGCGCGGGCCACGAACGCGCAGGCCGCGCCGAACCCGCCGTCCAGGTACACCGCGGCCGTCACGGCCTCGAACGCGTCGCACATCACGTTGATCTGGCTGGACGTGCCGTGCCCGCGCTCGGCCGTACCCATCAAGATATATTGATCAAGGCGAAGATTGATGGCGGCCTGGCTCAGCGATTCCTTGCGGACGAACGTGATGCGCAGGTGGGTCATGTCGCCCTCGCGCATGTCGGGATAGCGCCTGAACAACGCGTCGCTGACGCACAGCTGCACCACCGCGTCGCCCAAGAACTCCATGCGTTGGTTATCGGGCGGGTTTGGCGGCTTGGGCGCGTTGGTCTGCGCGAACACGGACGGATGGGTCAACGCCAGTTTCAGCAGATCTATGTCGCTAAACTGATAACCCATGCCGCGCTGTAATTCGTCCAGCGATTTCCCGCAAGGCCAGCCGACGTCGGTCATGCTTATGAATGCGCCTCGATATAGCGCACGACGTCGCCGACGGTCTTAAGCGTCATCAGCGCGTCGTCCTCCATGACCACGCCGGTTTCCTGCTCCAGATCCATCACCAGCATCATCACGTTAGCCGAATCGGCCTTCAGATCCTCCAGAAGTCGCGAATTCATGGAGACGTTCTTCGGGTCGATCTTCAGCTGTGTCTGGATGAGTTTAACTACCTTGTCATATACGGTCATAATAATAACTCCTTTCAAATTCGCGAATATCGGCGCCTTAGGCGACGGACGAAGGCAGCGCCGCGCGGATCTTGCCGATCACGTCGGCTTGGAGCAACGAGCGCGCCTGTCGGATTCCGGCGAAGAACGCGTACTCCTTCGAGTTCCCATGCGCCTTGACGACCAGGCCGGACGCGCCGAGCATCAGCGCGCCGCCGACTTCTTCAGCGCTCATCGACGCCTTGAGCCGTTTCAGCGCGGGCATGACCAACGCGCCGCCAGCCTTTGAACGCAGCGAGCCGTTCAGCTCGCGTTTAATCATCTCGAAAAGGGACTTGCTGACGCCCTCCATCGCTTTCATGATTACGTTACCAGTGAATCCGTCGCAGACGGCGACGTCCACCTCGCCCAGCGGGATACCGCGGGACTCCACGTTGCCGACGAACTCATATGCCGGATGGGGCTTGCTCAACAGCTGATGCGCGGCCTTGGTCTGCTGGTTGCCCTTCTCGGCCTCCTCGCCGATGTTCACCAGCCCCACGCGCGGTTTGTCGCGGCCTAATAGCGCGCGGGAGTATACCGCGCCCATAATGGCGAACTGCGCGAGCGTGTCGGGCGTGCAATCCACATTCGCGCCGGCGTCAAGCATCACGACGGGTTTGCCGCTTGGCGTCGGGACGAGAACGGTGATCGCGGGACGCTCGACGCCGGGAATACGACCGAGCCGGAACATGGAGCCGGCCATAACCGCGCCTGTGGATCCCGCCGAGATGAGCGCGTCCGCCTTGCCTTCGCGAAGCAGATCGATCGCTCGCGCCAGCGACGAATCCTTCTTCCGGCGCAGTGCCATGACAGGAGGCTCGTCGTTGCCGATGACCTCGCGCGCGTCTATGATTGTCAGGCGGGGGTTGCGTGCTCCGCGCGCGGCTTTCGCTATCTCTTCCTGACGCCCCGCGAGCGTTATGGAAACGTCGGGGAACTCATCCAGCGCGCGCAACGCGCCCCGCACCGGCGCTTCCGGCGCGAAGTCCCCGCCCATGGCGTCCGCCGTGATGACGTACACGGGGCATCCCTCCCTGTGTTAGGATCCGTTACCGACCCATTTGGCTTATTTTACACGTTTTGGGCGGGGGATGCAAGCGTTGTGCGAAGGTTGGGATAACAGCGCGTATACGGCTAGTGGCAATAGGCATGACCTTGCCGCCGTCCATTCCTAGTCCAGCAGCGGATCAACCGCCTTGACAGCGCAGCCGCCCTGATAATACACCCTGGGCACGCGCCGCCCTGTCATGGCGAGCGGCTCGTTACGGTTGCTGCCCACCCAGGCCGCGAATTCCTCGACGGATATCGAGTCCGCGCCTTCGCCGCCGAGCACGGTCACGGCATCGCCGACGCTGACTCCGGCGACGTCGGTGACGTCCAGCATGGATTGATCCATGCACGGCAGCCCGGCATAGCGTACGCGCGTTCCGCGCACCGACGCTTGGCCGGATTCGCGCAGTCGTCGGGGGAGTCCGTCGGCGTAACCCAGCGGGATCGTCGCGATGGCCGCCGCTCGGGTCGAGCGGTATGACTCGTCGTAGCCGACGCCCTCGCCAGCCGGGATGTTTCGGATGGAGACAATTCGCGCGCACAGGCGCATGACCTTGTGTGGGGTGAACGGGGCGTCCGCAATATGGTTGCCGTATAACAGCGCGCCGATTCTGATCATACCCAGCCGCCATTCGGGGTAACGGAACGCGGCGATGCTATCCGCGGCGTGCAGGCAGGGGAGCTCATTCGCGAATCGCGCCGCGCTGGATCGTATTGCATCAAAGAATTTTACCATTTGCGCGCGGTCGTGTTCTTTGTCGATCAGCGCGAGGTGGGTGAATACGCCGTCGATCGCGAGTCCTGGCGTCGACATAATGGCGGGCAGCGACACGGCGGCGTCCTCGACCGGCATACCCAGTCGATGAAACCCGGTGTCGATTTTTATATGAACATGGGCGAGCGTGTTATGGGATTCGGCCAGCGCGCCGAGGCGTTTCGCTTGTTCGGCGCTGCTGATCGACAGCGCGATATTGCCGACGACCGCATCCTCCAACAAATCGTCGGAGGCGTAGCCCATCGCCCACAGCGGCGCGAGGGGCAGCGCCCTGCGCAAGTACAGCGCCTCGCGGACGCTGGCTGTAGCGATCACGTCCGCGCCTGATTCATATAGAACGCGGGCGCATTCGATAATACCATGGCCATATGCGTCAGCCTTGACTACTGCCGCGATCCTGACGCCGGGATCGATCGCCGCGCGGACTGATTCGAGGTTGAAGCGCAGCGCGTCCAGATCAATCTCCTGCCACGCGCCGCCCAGGGGTCGGTTTAACATAATGCCTCCCGATGATGCTTGCGTTGTCACGATATTTTGGTTATACTGAACATATGAGAAATAATGAATTCCTCGCGCTTTACCGGCATGTGGAGTCGATGTTGGATCGCCGGATGCAACCGCGCCGACAGTCCAGCGCGGTAATGGCGTACCTGGACGATCCGGAATCGCGACCCGTGCGCGACGATCTGGAGGTATGCCGCGAGATACGCAACCTGCTGACCCACAACGCGGACGACGACGGGATGCCCGTGGTCGAGCCGAGCGAAGGAATACTGAACGCGCTGAAGCGGATCATCCAGTATGTGAATCAACCGCCGCTGGCGACTGCGTTCGCGACGCCCGCTGAGAACCTGCTATGCGCGCGGCCTGCCGACAGCGCGCTAAACCTGATGCGCGCGATGAACAAGCGCGGGTTCAGCCACGCCCCGGTGCTGGATGGCGAGCGAATGGTCGGGGTATTCAGCGTGGGCACGGTATTCGCGCACATCCTGAAGAACCCTGGCGCGGGCGTTTATGAAAACACGCCTATATCAGCGTTCGCGCCGTTGCTGCCGCCGGACGCTCACGATCCGGAGCGATTCTTGTTCATTGACGTGAACGCGACGTACGCGGACGTGAAGCAATCCTTCGAAG
>JAITDK010000279.1 GCA_031282605.1 Oscillospiraceae bacterium | reverse complement strand
CCCGGTTGAGCGATTATCTTGAATATCTCGCGGATGGCGCTACCGGTTATCCCATTATAACGAGCCGCGAACGCTGGCATGATCCACGCCTCCTATATCGATTCGTACAGGGCGCCGGTATCCTTGAGAACGTTTGTTTTCCAGCGGCCTGTCAGCAGAAATATTCCGATTACCAACAGCGTACCCGCGCTGGCCACCGGCGCGCCCAGTCCCACGCCCCTCATGCCCATGCCGAAATGCACGGCGAACAGGTAACACGCGGGGACGCGCAGCAGCACCGACGACAACAGGTTGTTTACCATCGCGAACACGGTGTGGCCGCCTCCGATAAACAGACTGATCACGTTGAATATGATCGGGATTAGCAGGAAGTCGTACGAGAACGCGTTCAGGTACATCACGCCCGCCTCGATCACCTCCGGCTCACGGCTGAACAGTGTGATCGCCCATTCAGGCTTGATCCTCATCGCGAAGAAGAACAGGTAAGTGACGACCATCGAGAATACTGTGCCCAAAATCGTCGCGTGAACCGCGCGATCAAGCCGGTTCGCTCCCATATTCTGCGCGGCCATGGTCGATACCGACGCCGCGATCGCCTGGGTCGGCATGAACGCGAAGCTGCTGAACTTACCCACCGCGCCCACCGCCGCCGATCCCACTACGCCGCCCACGATATTCACAATGGCCGTGACGAACAGGAACGACAGGCTGGTGACTGTGTTGGCCACGCTGGTCGGCAGGCCGATCTTGAATATCAGGCGCAGCTGTTCACGGTCAATGCGGAATGACTTCAGTTTGAAATCGAACTGGAAGTTATTCTTCTTCATGAAAGCGATGCACAGGACGACGCTCATCGCCTGGGATATGACCGTCGCCAGCGCCGCGCCGAACGCGCTCCACTTGAACACCGCGACGAACAGCAGGTCAAGGAGTATATTCGTAACGCACGCCGCCGCAACGAACCACAGCGGATGCTTTGAATCGCCCATGCCGCGCAGTATCGCGGCCAGCGCGTTGTAGCCGAATATGAAAATAATGCCCGTCACCGTCACGGTCAAGTAACTGCGGCTCTCGGCGAAAGATTCCGCGGGCGTGCGGATCAGGTTTAGTATAGGGTCGATCGCGAACAGAACGCCGATCGTTATGATGAAACCCAGCATAAGCAGCACGGTAATGATCGTGCTGGTGACGTCCGCGAGAGCCTTGTTGTTCTTCGCGCCAACGTACTGCCCTATCAGCACAGTCGCGCCAACGCACAGGCCTATGACCACTATCGTCAGTATAAACGTCACCTGACCGCCTATGTTGACGCCGCTCATCGCCGCCGAGCCGCTGAAGTTGCCCACAATGAGCATATCCGCTACGTTGTAAAGCGATTGTATGATGTTGGAGGCCAGAAACGGCAGAGCGAACATGATCATCTTGCGTAGCACGCTGCCCTCCGACAGATTGTTGCCCAGGCCGGTCTTCACGAAGCGATTCACAGGCTCGGCGGGCATGTCGGACTTAGCGACCTGCGCCGATTCTAGCGGCTGTGCCGGTTCGAGTGGTCGCTCTGGCTCGAACGGCAACGCCGCCGCGGTGTTTGTCTTGTCGTTCAATTAATACTGCTCCTATTCTTCATATTGTTTCGTCCCCGTCTTTCTGGCCGGCCTTCCGGCTGTCCTTGGGCACAATCGACACCGTAGCGGTCACGACGCGCCGATCCTCAATTTTGTCCACATGTATACGCAGGCCGTTCGTCTCGATCTCCGGTTCGGTGCCGTCCTGGGGGATTACGTTCAGCTGGCTGAACACCAGCCCGCCTAACGTAGAATACTCCTCATCCTCGGGCAAGTCAATATCCAGCGTTTTGCCCAGCGTTTCCAGATCGACGCTGCCCGCCACGCGCCAGTGGTTCTCATCTATCTGGACGACGTCCTGCACGGCCTGAGGGTCAAACTCGTCGTATATATTGCCGACGATCTCCTCAAGCAGGTCTTCCATCGTGACCAGACCGCTCGTGCCGCCATACTCGTCGACGACTATCGCCAGGTGGTTCTTTTTCTTCTGCATGTCGCGGAACAGTACGTCCGTCTTAACCGTCTCCGGCACGAACATAGCCTCGCGCAGCAGCTCGCGCAGCGACAGGGGAGGGTTCCGCCGCTCGTTGAGCAGGTAAGTGCGCGTGGACAGCACGCCTATTATGTCGTCCAGGTCCTCGTCGTACACCGGGAAGCGCGACAGGCCGGACTCTTGAATCGTATTGATGACCGTCTCCTGCGTGTCATTGATCCATATGGCGGTCATATCGGTTCGGTGGGTCATGACCTCGGAGGCGATCGTGTTGTTGAACTCGAACACGTTCTCGATCATCTCGCGCTCGTTGGTCTCGATCGCGCCCTTCTCCTCGCCGATATCCACCATCAGGCGGATCTCCTCCTCGGTGACTTCCTCGGGCGTTGTGTTCGGGTTCACGCCCAACGCCTTGAGCACCACGTTGGTGGAGCTGGAGAGCAGCTTGACCATCGGCGTGAACATATACGCCATGCCGCATAGGATATCCACCGTGAAGCGGGCGATCTTTTCGCTGAACTGCATGGCCAGGCGCTTGGGCGCCAACTCGCCCAGCACCAGCGAGAAGTAGGATAGTATCATCGTAATCAGCACGACGCCTATCGTGTGGCACGTCGCGTAGCCCAACCCCAGGAAGCGAATGCCGTCCAGCCAGCCGGCAATCCGTGCGGCGAAATGATTCGCCGCGAACGCGCTGCCTAGGAAACCGGCGAACGTGATGCAGATCTGGATGGTCGACAGAAATCGGGTGGGCTTTTCCACCATGCGCAGCAGTCTCGCCGCAATCCTGTCGCCCTGCTCAGCCTGGCGGCGGATCTTGTTCTCGTTGAGCTGGATAAGCGCGATCTCTGACGCGGAGAATACCGCGTTAACTAATATCAGCGCCAGCTGAAGCAACAGCGCGGGCCATAACGGTTCCGGGTCGGGTGACAATCAGTGTTCCCCCTTATTTATTCAGCAGCCTCGTGCGCTCCTCCCTTACCCAAGGCGGGCGGGAGGGTTCGCCGATGTCTCTTATCCATTATACCAGATAACCCGGAAAGATTCATCTGTTTTTTATGAAGAGAGGATGAAAAGCGGATTAAAAGCGCGGCGGCGTAGACCTGGGCCATGTAACCGTCCGGCGCGCGCTCCCGCAATCTTGTCAAGACGGCGGTTCGCGAGGTATAATGCCATGGAGCAAGGCGTCCGCGCGGCGCGGGGATAAAATGAATCGAGGCACGTCTGACTATGATTATTTACTCGAGTTTCGCTTCCGGGTTGGAAACGGTAGTTCATGATATTATAAAGAATTACGCAAAGATAGTGAAAGCGCTTAACGGCGCCGTTATCTATGATACAACCCAACTGCGGGATATATTAACCATCCCCTGCTTTAACAATCATTTTCAGGTTCTCTTTATGAAGAGCGGAACCATGTCTCCAAACAACTGCGTCGCCGAACTGCTGCGGAATAAGAATCGCATTCGGTTTACGGTCAATGATCGAACGAATACATTCAGACTCATGGTATCCGATCAAAACAGCTTTGTTTCAGCGGATAAACAGCTGAAATCGGAGTTAGAGCACCTTATAGCCCAAAAAACCGGACTAATGCTCGACAGGGCGTTTGCGGATGAGGAATTCTGGGTGTTAAAGCGCTCGGAAAACCTATACATGTTTATGCGCCGCTTAAACAACCATGCTCGCCAGTCATACGACAAAATACTGCGGAAAGGCGAGCTGAGGCCTGAGATAGCCTATATTATGAATTACTTGTCTAATCCGACCCCGAACGATATATATCTAGATCCGTTCGCAGGCTCCGGCGCTTTAGGGCTAAGCAGGTATCAGCATTTTGGTAAATGCAAGAGAATATACATGTTTGACAATGATGAGTCCAAGGTAAACCAGATCCGGCGTACGATCGGCGAACAATCATCCGTATACGTATCAAAAACCATAGACATACGCCATATCCATACCGTCATTCCAGCCAACGGCGTAACTAACATCGTAACAGATCCTCCCTGGGGACTCTTTGATAAGAAGGATAATATGGAAGAGTTCTATATCCAAATGCTTGCGCAATTCAAGAAGGCGCTGGCGCCCAACGCTAACGTCGTTGTTTTGACGTCCCGCGATGCTGATTTCACTAACGCGCTGCGGTCTTTCTCAGTAAACGCTTGTTTGCAGCGGCATATCCTGGTATCTGGAAAAAAAGCGACAATCACTGCGTTTCAAATGTAAAACGACGGCGGACGCGGTATGAAAGATAGGCTCTTAACAATCGTTTACAAAACTCTATGCAGATTTTCGTCGGAATTCCGTATAGAAATACCGCCAATCCTATTGACAACAACCGCGTCCTGTGGTTTAATAAACATCGCTTGGCAGTTTAGTATTGCTGAACAGAGCATATATCAAAGTAAAAGTTTTGAACCGCTAAACAAAGGCGGCGGCGATTGCCGTCGGTTCCGGAAGGGGGCGCGCGAGTGGAGATTGGCGAGAAAATCAAGCGGCTGCGCCTTCGGCTGGGTTTAACCCAGGAGGAGCTGGCGGATCGATGCGAGCTTAGCAAAGGATTTATCTCCCAGGTGGAACGGGATTTGACGTCGCCCTCAATCGCCACGCTGGTGGATATACTGCAGGGATTGGGTACGACGCCGAGGCAGTTCTTCGCGCAAGACAGCGATGAACCGGTTGTATTCGCGCAAAGCGATATGTTCGTCAAGCCCGATACGGATGAGAGAACCGGCGCGATCACATGGCTGGTGCCCAACGCGCAGGGCAACACTATGGAGCCGATACTGGTGCAGCTCGCGCCAGGCGGACAGACATACGACGACGATCCTCACGAAGGCGAGGAGTTCGGTTACGTGCTCTCCGGCACGATCGACGTGAAACTCGGCGGCGTGATTTACCGCGCCAAGGCGGGCGACTCGTTTTACTTCCGCCCGTCGACGGCGCACTCGCTGGCC
>JAITDK010000250.1 GCA_031282605.1 Oscillospiraceae bacterium | reverse complement strand
ATCAAGATTGTTTAGCCGTCTGTTGATCGTCATCACAACCGCGCCGTGGCATACGATCAACACATCCTGCCCCGAATGATCGGTCATGACGCGCTCAAGTCCGCGCGACACACGCTCGTCGAGCTGGCGCAGCGTCTCTCCGCCGTCGGGCGCGTCGTCCCATTCGCAGGTAAGACTTCGGTCAAACAGGTCAGGCCAGCGTTTTTTGCATTCCTCGGGCGTTAGACCTTCATACACGCCCATGTTCCGCTCGACGAACTCGTCGGCGGTTTCGATGGGCAGACCGTATGCGTTGGCGACGGCCTCCGCCGTGGCGAGCGCACGCCGCATCGGCGAGGACACAATCACGTCCAGATGAACGCCGTCGGACTTGAGCTGCCGTACCAATTCATCCGCCTGCTGTAAGCCGGTTTCACTGAGCGGCGCGTCAATGCTGCCAGTGAAGCGGTGCTGCCGGTTGAATTCGGTTTCACCATGGCGTGCTACATATAATGTCATAACTTATGCTACCCTTCCACCCTTTCCAACACAAATCCGCACCTATTCGGCGCGTACACAAAGAACCCCGCACCGCGCGGATCATCCGCTATGGACTGATAAGTGAACGACATATCCGCCCGACCACGTCCGCCGAACCGGAGTTCGTCGGTCGAGAAGCATACTCGCCAACGCCCCGGTTTCTGAACCGGCAGGTAGAAATCCGTGCTAGACTGCGTCGGGTGGGTGTTGAATACGAATATCAGCCCGGCCTTTCGGTAGGCGATTATCTTGCGCTCTTGATCGATCCACAGGTTTTGGGTATCACGCGCGGTAAGTACGCCTCGTTCTTCGGCAAAGCCCAGCATCGCGCGATCGAACGCGGCGACGTCGCCGTAACGCAGCATAGGGTCGTCCGCTAGATTCCATTGACGGCGCGCGTAGTGGCCGCTCCAACCGTTGCCTTCACGCGGAAAGTCGATCCACTCCGGATGCGCGAACTCGTTGCCCATGAAGTTAAGATAGCCTTCGCCGCCCAGCGTCAGCGTCAGCAGACGGATACACTTGAGCAGAGACAGCGCGCGGTCGATTACGAAATTCTCGGTCAGCTTACTCATGCCGGTATACATCGCCGCATCGGCCATGTGGAACGCGAGCGTCTTGTCGCCCACCAAGGCCTGATCGTGCGACTCGCTGTAACCGATCACCTTCTCGCCCGGGCGGCGCGTGGTCAGTTCATGCCACATCTTGCGCAAGTCCCAGTCCTCGTCGCGGCTCTTGACCATCTTGATCCAGAAGTCGGGCAGACCCATACCCAGCCGCGCGTCGAAACCGAAACCCCCGTCCGCGATCGGCCGGCACAGCCCCGGCATACCGCTCATGTCCTCGGCGATCGAGACCGCGCGCGGGTTCATCTCGTGAATCAGCTCGTTGGCCAGCATCAAGTAAGCCGCCGCATCCAGATCGGCGTTGAAGTTATAGTAGCATTTATATTCAGTGAACGCCATGCCCAGCCCGTGATCCCAATACAGCATGCTGGTCACGCCGTCAAACCGGAAGCCGTCGAAATGGTACTCATTCAGCCAATATTTCAGGTTGGACAGCAGGAAGTGAACCACGCCTGGCCGCGAGTAATCAAACAGCCGAGTCCCCCACGCCGGATGCCAACCCTTGCCGCCGCTGTGGAAGAATTGGTACTCCGTGCCGTCGAACTCCGCGATGCCCTCCGCGTAGTTAGCGGACGCGTGGCTATGCACGACGTCCAGCAGCACCGCGATACCCAGCCCATGCGCCGTATCGATCAGCCGCTTCAACCCATCGGGATCGCCGTACCACTGCGAAGGCGCGAAGAAGTTCGTTACCTGATAACCGAACGACGCGTAGTATGGATGCTCCTGGATCGCCATCAGCTGCAGGGCGTTGTATCCCGCTTTCTTGACGCGAGGGAGTATCTCGTCCGTAAAATGATCGTAGCTGCCGACGCCGCCGTCTTGAGTCGCCATGCCGACGTGCGCCTCATATATAAGCAGCGGATCGCGCGGATCATGCCGCTTCGCGTCGTTCTTCCAATCGAACGGCATGTCCGGCGACCAGACGCGCCCGGTGAACGAATTGGCCGCCTCGTCGCGAGCGACGCTTCCGATGAACAGCGGTATCCGATCGCGACGCTGGCCGAGACTTACGACGCTCACCAATACACGCTGGCCATGGCGCAGCGCGTGCTTAGGCAGACGCAGTTCCCACGTCTCGCCGTCTATCCTCGACAACGGATACTGATCGCGGTTCCAATCGTTGAACTCGCCAAACAGGTATAGCGAGTCCGCTTCCGGCGCCCACTCCCGATACACCCAACCATCGTCAGTCCGATGAATGCCAAAGTACAGCGCGCCGTTGGCGAAGTCGGATAACGAGCCGCCGCGCGGCAGTATCCGACCCCGCGCGTACTCATAGCGGTTTAATCGTTCGCGGATATCGCGCTCGAATGGTTTCAGCCATGGATCAATGGCGATAAGCCCCAGTTCCTGACGACTGTCGTCTATAGTCGAATTATTCACTCTCTTTGTTTCCCCATCCGTCCCCGCAGCATTGGTATGAAAATCTGAATCAGCGCGGCGACAAGCAGTATTGTCCCCTTGATCGTGTCGTTGATGAGCGCATCCATCCGCATCGCCGCGATTATTTTATCGATACAGGTGCACCCATCGCGCCGAACATCATGCCCGGCGGTTAGGTTTATCATCAGTATTTATCATTCAGTAGGTTTATCCTCTCCTTCGAGAGGTTTATTCTGTTCGGTAATGGTGACTTTGATGTTATTCATTGCGGCAATGGTGGTTTTGATGTTATTCATTTTAGATGATACGATAAGAAAACCCAGTCCGACGATAAACGCTAACCAGCCTATTGGCTTATAGACATATGCAATGATAGCCGGTCGAGTAAAATATTGAAAAACCGAGTATAAACTAATAACAAACGCGAGTAATCCTATAACTAACATACATTACCTCCATAAATCTACTAGAGCCTGTTCGAAAAAGGCGCCGCAATCCCCCACGCGAGATTTTCGAACAGACCCTAACTGACTGAAATCAATTAGCTATCGCGTCGTCAAACTTGAATGTCGAGGGTTTGAAGTCCACCTTCTTGACAAAAGCGGCGGCCTCCGTCGCGCCGTCGATGCGATCCATACCGCTATCCTCCCACTCGACCGACAACGGTCCATCGTATCCGGCGGCGTTCAGCACGCGGATGATCGACTCGAAGTCCACGTCGCCATGTCCCAGCGAGCGGAAGTTCCAGCCGCGCCGCAGGTCGCCGAAGTCTATATGGCTGCCCAGCAGCCCGCTGCGCCCGTCCAGCGTCACAGCCGAGTCCTTCATATGGACATGGTATACGCGCGAAGCAAAGTCTTGCAGGAACAGATGCGGCTTTATCCCCTGCCACTGCAGGTGGCTCGGGTCGAAGTTAAGCCCGAACTCCGGCCTGTCCTTGAATTTCTCAAGCAGTTTCTTCGTGGAGTAATAGTCGAAGGCGATCTCCCCCGGATGAACCTCGAGCGCATACTTGATCCCATATTTGACAAACTCGTCCAATATAGGCGTCCACAGTCTCACAATCTCGTCGAAACCATCCTCGACCATCTTCTCCGTCGTTTGCGGGAACGAGTACAGATACTTCCAGATAGGCGAGCCGGTAAAGCACGTCACGACGCCAACGCCCAGTTTCTTCGCGACGGCGGGCGCCTTCTTCATCGTCTCGACAGCCCAGGCGCGGATGGCGTCCGGCTGATCGGCCAGCCTAGCGGGAGCGAAGTTGTTAAGGCGCGGGTCGGGAGCGTCGCCGACGCACTGACCGATGATATGCGCCGCAATCGCCTTGACGATCAAGCCGTTCTTCTTGAGCGTATCCAGGATCCATTGAACGTACGAATCGTCCTCGTACGCCTTGTCCAGGTCGAGGTTGTTGCCCCAGCAGGCAATCTCCAGCCCATCGTAGCCCATCTTCTTCGCCAGTACGCAAAGCTCGTCAAAGGGCATGTCCGCCCACTGGCATGTGCATAGAGTTACAGGTCTGCTTCCCATAGTAACCGCCTCCGACTCATCAACTATATAGTCGTATCGACCGAAAGGATCGAATGGTTCCTATACATATTATATGGCGGATGCGGTTGCCATGTCAAGTCATACCCTCAAGTCGCGCAGCATCTCTTTGAGCGCGTTATCCCAATCGACGTCGCCGGATTCAATGTCAGGCGCGGCGCATTCGAAACAGTCGCGCGCAACCAGTCCGTCCGGGCAATCGTATGACTCGCCGTTCAATCCGGTCGGCGCGGCCTCGGCATCTGTGCCGGATACCGGTTCGCCCTGATCGCCGAACACGCCGCACAGCTTCACACGTGACGCCGCGCGGTTATTATCGAGAGCGACGCTGCCGCGATTCGGCGCCGGCGTTCCCAGTATGCGATGCGCGCCATATGGAGCGCGGACGAACGCGCCGTCTACTACACTGCCCGTGATTACCGCGGGGCCTTCCGCGCCGCCGGCGATACCCCCGGCGCAGCATGTTTCCGCCGTTATCTTCACGCAGGACTTATTACCCGTCAGTCTGGCGCGACCGTCGACACGCCCGCATATACCGCCTGCGTATGTGGATTGTGACGTTACAGCCGCCAGATTCACGCACGAATCGATATGGACTCCATCGCCCACCGCGGCGCCCGCGATACCACCGGCGTCCGCGCCGGATGTTATCTCGCCCTGGTTGCGGCAGTCCGTGAGGATAATATCGCCGGACGCGCCGCCCATGCCCTGGGACACGGCTTGACCCGCGATTCCTCCGGCTCGCGCGCCTTGAGTGATAACCGCGCCATCGTTGACGCATCCCTGACATAACGCCTGCTCGAACAGCGAGCCGGCGACGCCGCCGGCGGAACCGGAACAGGCGCGCACGCTGCTCATATTCCGACAGTCGATAAACCGCGTTCGAGCGGCGACGCCGGCCAATCCGCCTGTTCCGGCGCAGCCGTTAACCGCGGAATATTGTTGACACCGTTCAACGGCGCAATCCGTTAGCTTACCAGCGAGGGCGCCGACTGTGCCCGCGCCGTGAACAGAGCCGTACAGAGACACGTCCTGCAGCGTTGAGCGGGAAGCGGAACGGGTCAAGCCGCCCGTTAGGTCGGAGGCGTCCCTAACATACAGATCCAACGACAGTTCGAATACAGTGGCGTCGTTCAACGACTCGAACAGCGGCGCGACGAGAGGTCCAACACGGTGCCCGTCGCCGTCCAGGATAATATTGTCGCCGTGACTGATCGGCGACCAATCAGGGTCGAGCACGATGTCGCACGCCAGTTGGTAGTCTCCGGTATGGGATAGGTTGTTGCCGATGGCTCGAAGTTCTGTTGCTGAATTGATACGGATTGGCGGCATGGCAACAACCTCCTCATTGCGGCGAATAATATCACTCCTAAGGTATGCAAAAACGCCGCCTCGCGTTAGGCGTGTCGGCGGGATTGATACAGGCCGGGGACGCCCTCGCCAAACTCACGCTAATAATAACCGTCACGACGCATTAATCCCGCCTTAATGGGGGAAAATACCAACGTTGTTGAGGAGAGGGTGAAGCCATGGCGGCATTTTTACTTACATTGATCGCGGTGGGATTGGTACCGGTGCGTCTAAGGCTGGCGCTGACAGTGACGCCCGAAGGCTGCGTGCGGGCTATTGTATCCTGGGGCGCGCTGTCCAAGGAGTTCAGCATCGGCGCGGGGAAGTTCAGCGTCCAATGGTTGGCGAGCGTGCTGCGCGGCATAAAAGATCCCAGACCGCTGATGACACTGCCCCCGCTTGTGCGGCTTAACCTAAACGTGCGGCGTGTTACGGTGCGCTGCAAGGCCGGGGTGTCGGATGCGGCGTATACGGCTATGCTGTCCGGTATGCTGCGTCTGACATTCCGGGCGCTATGCGGATGGGTGGCGACGTGGAGCGCTCGGACGGGCGAACTAGATAAACCGGAGATTCTCATAGACGTCACGCCCGTGTTCAACCATCCGATATTTGAGCTGGACGCCGGGATTGAGTTCAGCGCGCGGCTGGGCAAGTTTGCGAACCTGGGCGCAAGGTTTGCGATTCAACAGCTGCAGCGTGGTATAAACCGGCAAAAAACTACGCAGATTAAGTAGCGAGCGCAAACGGCGCAAGCGGTTAGGGCGCATCGGGGGCAAAGCCTCCATTCCAACAGGCGGTAAATATGTCGCAAATATTCGCAATAGACGCAATAGAAAGGATGGATTCACTCAGATGGATAAGCACCCCATTCAAAGCCTGATGTCCACCACGATGGAGAACATCAAAGACATGGTCGACGTAAACACGGTCGTCGGCGACCCTGTAACAGCGGGCGACGGTACGACGATCATACCAATCTCAAGAGTGTCGTTCGGGTTTGTATCCGGCGGCGGCGAGTACGCCGGCGCGCGCGAGGACTCCGCGCGGGACGCAGGCGGAGCGGCAAATTATTCCAATGATGAGATGCCCTTCGCAGGAGGCACAGGGGCTGGGGTATCGGTTCATCCGATGGGCTTCTTGGTAGTGGGGCAGGGTCAGGTGAAGATGCTGCCGACCAACTACGCGACGCCTGTCGACCGCGTGATGGAACTGCTGCCTCAGGTGATCGGCGAGGTCAAGGACATATTCCAGGAGAACAGCCAGAGCCAGGCGGTGTCCGGCGGCGCCGCGGCCGCAACGACGCCGCGTCACAGCAAGTCGATCCCTATCACGGGCCGCACGATTGGCTCCGGACTGGACAAGGATCTGCCCATATACACAAACAATAATAACTATAACGACAGCTTTACGCATCCGGGCAAGCCGGTCGTGAGCGATCCGGTAAGTGGATCCCATATGGCAAACAGCAGCTACAACGCCCGCTATGACAACAAGGCCGACAACACCCGCTTCGACGGCAAGTATGACACCAAGGCTGACGCGAAAACCAAGCTGGACACCAAATTCGATACAAAAGCGAACACGGACCTGAACGGCTCGTCAAGCGCCACCGTGACCAACAGCGTTAACGCGTCCAGCATGGGGAAGAACACCTGATTCACAAAGGGCAAAGGGCAGGGGCGGTCGACGGTCGTCCCTGCCTCCGCTTTATATGCCGCTTACTATGAAACAAAGCAAATTTGGAACTGCTGCCGCTCGTTCGGCATCCCTTGACCAACTGGGTCACCAGTGCCGTTTCTTCCGCCGCCAACTGATTCTGGCTTACTTGCGCCTCCATGGGCAAGCCTCCATTTTTTCTCTCTGGAGATTTTTCCCATTACACGGTTTGGTATGCATTCTCCGGCAAGTAAAGCCCCATTGACCCTTTGCAAAAGGCTCAATGGGACAAAGTATATGATACCATTCGCTGGTTTCTAGAGGCGCCCTTAATTATCCCAGGCTTTCGGAGGTTGCCACATTCGTGGCGACATTCTCTTCCCGAAGGCGCGGATGCGCCGCGCGCCGCCGTCACAACCTCTGTATCGGTACGCCTAGCTCGCTCAGCGTTTGTTCAATCCGCTCATATCCTCGGTCAATATGCCCTTGCGGATCTTCCACCACCGTCTCGCCCTTCGCTCCTAACGCCGCACATATCAGCGACGCCCCAGCCCTCAAATCCGACGATATTACCCTAGTTCCTTGTATCTCCGACCCACCGTCAATCAACGCCACTCTATCCTCCACGCGTATCCTCGCGCCCATCCTGCGCAGCTCCGTCGCGTGCATATACCTGTTCTCAAACACCGTCTCCAGGAACACGCTCGTCCCTGGCGTAAAACACGCTACTG
This sequence comes from Oscillospiraceae bacterium, assembly GCA_031282605.1. Classification (GTDB taxonomy): domain Bacteria; phylum Bacillota; class Clostridia; order Christensenellales; family Aristaeellaceae; genus BNUH01. The sequence continues at coordinate 7,145 of JAITDK010000250.1, read as the reverse complement.
CCATTATCGGCGCTTGCAAATCCGTCGGAAATCCTGGATAGCTCATCGTCCTGACTTCCAACGGCTGCAGCGCCTTGCCCCTAATCCTCAGCCCTTCCCTCTGCTCTATTATGATTACTCCCGACTCTTGCAGCTTGAACAGCAGCGCGCGCATGTGCTCGCTTCTCGCTCCGCGCAGCAGCACGTTCCCCCCCGCTATCGCCGTCGCGCACGCCAGCGTACCCGCCTCTATGCGGTCTGGTATCGGCTGATATCTCGCCCCGTGTAACCTCGCCACTCCCTGAACGAATATCGTGCCCGAACCCGCTCCGCTTACACGCGCGCCCATTTGATTCAAGAACATCGCCAGGTCGGTAATCTCCGGTTCCTTGGCCGCGTTTTCTATACGCGACGTCCCTTGCGCCAGCGTCGCGGCCATCATTATGTTCTCCGTCGCGCCTACGCTGGGCATGTCCAGATACACCGATCCGCCGCGCAGCCTGCCCGACAACTCGATATGACCTTGATGAAGCGCGACCTCCGCGCCCAGCGCCTGCATTCCCTTGATATGCTGATCAATAGGACGCTGACCAATCGCGCACCCCCCCGGCAGCGTTACCCGCGCCATACCCAGCCGCGCCAGCAGCGGCCCCATTATCAGTATTGACGCGCGCATCCGCCGCATGGGATCGTCGTTCATCGGCAGACATAGCTCCCGCGCGCATAGGTTCAGCGTCGCTCCAGGCACGTTCGGAGTTTCCGCCGGATCATCCCACGCGATCTGGCAGCCGCACGAGCGCATCAAATCGCACAGCGTATCCACGTCGGTCAGCTGCGGCGTCGCCAATATCGCGACAGGATCGCCGGTCAGCAGCGCCGCCGCGAGTATGGGCAGCACAGAGTTCTTCGCCGTATGTATCGTCGCCTCGCCGCGCAGCGGCGGACTGGTCCTGATTGAATAGGTCGCCATAACCACGGCCCCCTCGTTCGGCGGAACACCGAACCCGGCGCCGCCCCGCTAATAAGTTATAGGGATCCAGGGCATCCCCAAATAAACCTCACCGTTTTCACGCACGGCGGCGTTCATTCCGTCCGTGCCGCCCGCCAGCCTCAACGCCGATTCAATCGCGAAAGAACCGGTCGGTTCATTAGTATAACCAGTCAAGCACACCGCTACGCTCGCGCTTGAACCGAACGCGGTTCTAATGCGCCTCACGGTTTCGGCGGCCTGCCGTTCATTCGGCGGAATCGTTACCGAAACCGCTACGCACGCCATACCGCCGGTTTGAGTAACCCCAACCTCAACGGCGCTCGAGCCTGATCCTATGAACGCGCGCCGCGCCGCCCGTTCATACGCCGCCGCATCCGCTAACGCTACCACTATGTCGCCCGTTACATAAAACGCGTACGGCACGACGCCGCAGTCCGCGTCGGCCTTCAGCATCAGCCGCGGATTTACGCCATTCATCGACGCCGCCAGCGCGGCGATTGCCGCCGCTGCGGCAACCGTCATCGACACCGCGCGCCTTATATGCCCGGCGTTCATCCGCAGCCGTCGCGGTAATTCGCGCTTGATCGCGATTTTCGCTCCGATCGTCATTTTAACCGCCTTCACGAGTTATATGCCTTGCAATTTTTCACTGCCAAACGACATAATTGCGTATGGGCGGCTATACGCCGCCCAAATACTCTGTCGGTATAATTATGAACCGCTGTGAATGATCTTATTATTTTATCTTTCGATAGAGATAGGCGGATATTCCTACGCCGCTGCCAGTCGCTATAATTATTATAAACGCAAAAATAAACCTGTGCTCTGTCAGCGGCGCCTGAACGCGCATCCCCCACAGCAAGCCGGCCAGCATCAGCGGCGCGACAGCGACGAACGCCAGCGTGAGCATCCGCGTTACTCGACGGGTGCTGTTGGCCGTAAGCGCGCTGAATGCGTTCCGCGCGCCGGAGAGCACGTCGCGGTATATGGCGCACATCTCGATAGCCTGGCTGTTCTCGATGATCACGTCCTCCAGGAGCTCTAAGTCCTCCGGCAGTTTCTCAATGTGATGCTGGCGCAGTATCCGCTCAAGGACAGCCGCGTTGCCCCGCAATGAAGCGGTAAAGTATACCAGCGATTTCTCCAGTTTGAGCATCTGCACCAGTTCGGCCGCGCTCATTGAATCGATCAGCCGCTGTTCCAGCATCGACGCGGTCTTGTCGATTTGTTTCAGGTACACTATGAATTTTGAGGTTATCATGCCGAGTATCTGCAGTATGAATCGCGTGCGCTGCGCGCTGACGAATCCGCGCACACGCCGCTCGAAGAAGTCGTTCAGCACGGCGCACTCGCGCGTGGCGAGCGTCACGGCGCAGTCTGCCGTCAGTATGATCCCTATCGGTATGGTCGAGTAGACGAACGCGCCGCCCTCCGATTCGACGACGGGCATATCGACCATCAGCAGCGTACAACCGGATTCATGATCGATGTGCGCGCTCTCCTCCTCGTCGATTGCGGCGCGCAGGAACCGTATCGGTATATCCATCGACTCATGCAGCTGTATCAGTTCGCCCGCGGAGGGTTTGACGGCATAGACCCAGCATCCCGGCTCCGGAAGGTTCAGCTCGGTCATGGAATCGGCAGTCGCGCAAAAAAAGCGTATCATATTCCGTATGATACGCTTCCGGCAAAATTTGTCAACATACGACTTTTCTCAATAATTTTTGGAGTTATTGAGATTCATGTCGAGACTAGCGCCGGCATTATATGATGTCCGCGTCCGCCATCTCTGGCGTTCTTTCGCGTATTACGATGCTTAGCGTCATTTCGGCGCCGCGCCTGCGCACCTCTACCGGCACGTTATCGCCTATCGACGAGTCCCCAATAGCCTGCTGGATATCCTCCACGCTGGATATCGGACGTCCGTTGATCGTGAGTATCTGGTCCCACAGCATGATCGGGCAGTCCTTGAACACGTTCATCACGTAGACGCCCGCACGATCCAACTGGTAGCGCATCAGATCGTAACGGCTATTGATCAGGCGCGCGACTACACCCAGCGCGGGACGACCCGTCACATAGCCGTGCTCGATTAGTTCAGCCGCGACCCTGCGCACGATATTGGACGGGATCGCGTAACCGATACCCTCGACGTTAGCGCCGTTGGATTCGTTGGCCTTTGCGACGATGATCCCGACCAGCCGCGACGCGCCGTCGAACAACCCTCCCCCCGAGTTGCCCGGATTAATCGCGGCGGAGGTCTGGAGCAGCATCATCGTCTGGCCGTCGATCATGATCTCGCGATCCTTCGCGCTGATGATACCCTCCGTGACCGTGCCGCCCAGCGTTCCCAGCGGATTGCCTATGGCCACGGCAAGCTCGCCCACCCGCGCCTCGGCCGAATCGGCGAATATGACGGGCGTCAATCCCTGCGCGGCGATCTTGAGTACCGCTATGTCGGTCTGAGCATCAGCGCCTATCAGCGACGCCGCGTACTCTTCCCCGGCGGATGTGCGCGCTTGGATAGTCGTAGCGTCCTTGATAACGTGGTTGTTCGTTATCACATACCCGTCAGACGTCAGCGCGACGCCGCTGCCAGCCCCGCTGATGATATAGCTGCCATAGAACGGATGAACGGCCTTGCTGTTTGTTATGATCTCCAGAACGCTCGGCGCCGCGGCCAGCGCGACCTCTTCGATACCATAACCCTTTGCGGCAGATTCAATCGCGTTGGGCACCGCTCCGTTATCCGACGGCGCTACATGGATCATGACGACTTCGCTTTGAGCCGTGCCGATCGGAGACCGCGACGCTATCGCTCCATAAACACCATATGCTATACCGCCTCCCGCCAACGCTCCGCATAGCATGGCCAGGACGATGATAACCGCCGTGCGGGGTTGGTGTGATCCGCCATAACGCCTGGCGGGGTAGTCTTCCTGCCAATCCTGCATGATTGCCTCCGTGGACGGTCAGCGTTTCTTACATATTAGCGGCGCGCGGCTGGCGCTGATCCGCAGAATCCCGAAGGGATTCTTTCCATTTTACCCGGATTTATCCAATCCTAATCAATCGTTCAGCCCCAGCCGCACGTAAATATCGTCCACATACCGCTGGTGATACGCTGGGTTGAAGCATTCGTCCAGTTCCTCGGCCGTGAGCGCGGCGCGTATATCCTCGTCCTCTTCCAATACCTCACGGAAGGGTTTCTGCTCGCCCCATGACCGCATGGCCAGTCGCTGCACCGCGTCGTAGGCGTCCTCGCGCAGCATGCCCTTACCGATCAGCGCGAGCAGCACATGCTGGCTGAACGGCAGACCCAAGCTGCGCTCCATACTGCGCGACATGTTATCCGGGTAGACGAATAACCCGCCCAGAATGCCGGTCAGTTTATGCAGCATGTAATCTAGCAGTTGCGTAGCGTCGGGGAGTATCACGCGCTCAACCGACGAATGCGATATGTCGCGCTCGTGCCAGAGCGCGATATCTTCCAGCGCGGGCGTTACATAGGAGCGCATCAGCCTTGCCAGGCCGCATATCTGCTCGCAGTTTATGGGGTTGCGCTTATGCGGCATCGCCGAGGATCCCTTCTGCCCCGCGCGGAACGGTTCCTCAACCTCGCGCAGTTCGGTCTGCTGCAGCAGCCGTATCTCCGTCGCGTACTTCTCCAGGCACGACGCGACGATGCCCAGCGTCGATATGAATTCCGCGTGCCTGTCCCGTTGCAGCGTCTGGGTGCTGATCGGCGACGGCCGCAGTCTCATCGCTTGACATACGTACGCCTCGACCCTGGGATCCACGTTCGCGTATGTACCGACCGCACCGGATATCTTCCCGACGGCGATCGATTCTCTAGCGCGCTCCAACCGAACCAGATTGCGCCGCGCCTCCGCGTACCACAGCGCGAACTTCAAGCCGAGCGTGGTAGGTTCGGCGTGCACGCCGTGGGTGCGACCCATTATGGGGGTATTCTTCCAGCGTTTGGCCTGGGTTTTCAGCGTCTCGATCAGCGCCTTGATATCATCCAGCAGTATATCGCAGGCCTCGCTGAGTACGCTGGACAGCGCGGTATCGACCACGTCCGTGGAGGTTAAACCGTAATGCAGCCACTTCGATTCAGGGCCTAATCCCTCTGCGACGCACCGGGTAAACGCCACCACATCGTGACGGGTGGTTTGCTCTATCTCCTCGACCCGCTCGACCGTAAAGCGCGCGTTGCGCCGCATGGCCGCCGCATCCTCATCCGGCACGACGCCGAGCCTTGACCACGCGTCGGCGGCGGCCAGCTCCACGTCAAGCCAGGACTGGAAGCGATGCTCCTTCGTCCATAACGCGGCCATTCTCGGCATTGTATATCGGTCAATCAAACAGCGTCATCCTTTCATGGCTATAATCGAACCGGCACGCCCTGCGCCTTGAGATACGCCTTGACATCCCCTATGGCGATTATCTGATCGTGAAACAGCGTCGCGGCCAGCGCCGCATCGGCCTTGCCTTCAACCAACGCCGCCCTGAAGTGATCCAGCGCGCCCGCGCCGCCGGACGCGATCACCGGTATCGCCACAGCCTCACAGACCGCCAGTGTCACCGGCAGGTCGTAACCCGTCCTTACCCCGTCCGTGTCCATGCTGGTTAATAGAATCTCGCCCGCGCCGCGGCGTTCAGCCTCCGCCGCCCACTCCAGCGCGTCCATGCCGGTATCCACTCGCCCGCCGTTCACGTATACCGTCCAACCGCCGCCGTCACGCCGCTTGACGTCCATCGCGACCACCACGCACTGGCTGCCGAATTTCAGCGCGGCTTCCTCGATCAGGTTGGGATCGCGCACAGCCGGCGAGTTGATCGATATCTTGTCCGCGCCAAGGCGCAGCAACGCCTTCATTGAATCCAGGCTGCCGATCCCGCCGCCGACCGTAAACGGTATGAATACTTGCTCGGCCACGCGGGACACGACGTCCCGCAGCGTCCCGCGTTTCTCGTGGGACGCGTTGATGTCCAGCAAGACCAGTTCATCCGCTCCGGCGCGGTTGTACGCTTGAGCCGCCTCCACCGGATCGCCAGCGTCGCGTATGTTCACGAAGTTCACGCCCTTGACCACACGCCCGCCGCGAATATCCAGGCACGGTATAATCCGTTTCGTCAGCATCCGCGCGCCCTCATTTCAGCGAAATTCTTGAGAATGCGCAGTCCCGCCTCGCCGCTCTTCTCAGGGTGGAATTGGGTGCCGAACAGGCTGCCGCGCCATACCGCCGCCGTGAACACGCCGCCGTAATCGGACGAAGCCGCCGTCCAGTCATGCACGCCATCGACGCGGTACGAGTGCACGAAGTAAACATACGCGCCGTCCACGCCGTCGAACAACGGGCACCCATGCGACGCGATCCTGTTCCAGCCCATGTGGGGCACCTTGCCCGCGGCCTTGGGGAAGCGTGTCACCGGCACGTCGAACAGCCCTAGCCCGTCGTGCCAGCCGTCCTCGTCGCTGCCTGACATCAGCATCTGCATACCCAGGCAGATGCCCAGCACAGGTTTATTAAGCGCGACGGCCTCGAGCAGCGCGCTTTCAAGGCCGCCGTTATCGGATTGCCGGAACAACCGCATGGCGTCCGCGAACGCGCCGACTCCGGGCAAAATGACATGGGAGGCGCGGGATACATCCGCCGCCTCCCCCGTCACGATCGTCTCTTGTCCCAGATATTCCAGCGCCTTGGAAACGCTGCGCAGGTTTCCGCATCCATAATCAAGGATTGCGATCATGTGTTCCTTTCTTCGGGGTTCTACGCATTCCGCCCTACGCAAACAGCCTATACGCATTTTCGAAGCTGACGCGGCGGACTATGTCGCCCAGCAGTTCGATATCCGCAGGGTATTCGCCGTTTTCGACCCAATCGCCCAGCAAGTTACACAGTATGCGACGGAAATACTCATGCCGCGTATATGACAGCAGGGAGCGGCTGTCGGTCGTCATGCCGATGAATTCGCTAAGCATCGACACGTTCGCCAGGTTTCGCAGGTGCTGGGTCATGCCGTCGCGCTGATCGTGATACCACCACGCCGGACCCATCGCGACATGGGACGCGCGACCGTCGCGCTGCAGCGCGCCGGCGATTACGTTCAACGTGTAGTTGTCCTTATCATTGAGGCTGTATAACAGCGTTCGCGGCAGCGGCTGATC
>JAITDK010000183.1 GCA_031282605.1 Oscillospiraceae bacterium | reverse complement strand
CGAGCATCGAGATGGAGTGACTGCGCGCCGCGTCCATCTGCTGCTTATATGTCATGAACGAACTCAATGTGGTCAGCGTGGTCTCGCCCTCGCCGCCAGGTTCGGATGTTGCGCCAGGCTGGACGGTGGCGGCTGGATCTGGCACGTTCTGACGAATCGTGACCGGAATCCCGACAATGCCGGACGGCGGTCTGGATACGGCGGCCCACGCGCCGCTGACTATCAGCAGCAGGCACAATCCCGACATCGCGGCGATCCTCGCGCCCGTCGAGTTCGAGTGCGAGGCTTTAACCGTGCTGCGCATGATCATCGGTCTATTCATGGCCGCCTCTTTCGGCGGAGTGTGAGCCGCGTTCGCCGCCGCTGCCAGCACGGGTGAAATGGGCTTGCTCGTCACGGCGGCAGACTGATATGCATCGCGTTCACGCGAGGTTGGGCTGGCGGGCTTGGCGGCTTTGTTTTGACGCGCGCGTTTGGGTTGGAATACCAGGAGTGTCAGCGGGCTGCGTTTCCTCGCGGATCGTACGGCAGGATTGAGCTGCGCGGCTTTCGCGGCCTTCGCCAGCATTCTCTCGGATTTTGTCGGAGCGACGGGTTCCGACAGCGCCGACGAGGGCTGGCGTACAGTAAACAGGTTATAGGCCATGGACAATACCTCCCTAATTCACAATCGCCGCCGGCAACGCGAAGCGAGCCGGAATCGGCAGAATCCCTAAGGGATTCTTTCTTATAGGCTGGTACTAATGTACGAGCGGGATAGGGTTGGGTATGCATGATAATTGCGCGGTTTTACGGCGAGGCGTCCGACCGCGCCCATCCATTGACAAGCCCCGGCCTTACCGATATGCTTGTTCTAAACAAATATGATTATCCCGTCAACCAGTCGATAAGGAGGATCCCATGTCAGCCACTACCGCCGAAAAAGCCCGATCCCTAGTCGCCCAAATGACGCAGGCCGAGAAATGCTCGCTACTAAGCGGTGCGAGCTTCTGGAGCACAAAGGCCATCCCGCGCCTGAATCTACCGTCGGTTATGATGTGCGACGGCCCGCACGGACTGCGCAAGCAGGAGGAAGGTGCCGACCACGCCGGAATCAACGACAGCATAATAGCCACGGCGTTCCCGACGGCGCCGGGGATCGCGTCGTCGTTCGACCTGAAACTCGCCGAAGAGGTAGGCTCGCTGCTGGGCGAGGAATGTCAGGCCGAAAATGTCGCGCTGATACTGGGGCCCGGCGCAAACATAAAGCGTTCGCCGCTGTGCGGGCGCAACTTCGAGTATTACTCGGAGGATCCGCTGCTATCCGGGGAGATGGCGGCGGCGCATATACGGGGCGTGCAATCCAAGGGCGTAGGGGCATGTCTCAAGCATTTCGCCGTGAACAACCAGGAGACGCGCAGGATGACGGTGGACGCGCAAGTGGATGAACGCACACTGCGCGAGATATATCTAGCCTCGTTTGAACACGCCGTAAAGGGCGGCCGGCCATGGAGCGTAATGGGTTCGTATAACAAGGTGAACGGCGTTCACTCGTGCGAAAACGGGTGGCTGCTGACCGACGTATTGCGCAAGGAATGGGGGTTCGACGGATTCGCCGTGACGGATTGGGGCGCGTGCGCCGTTCATCCGGCGGGAGTTGCGGCCGGTATGGATCTGGCTATGCCTGCCAACGGCGCGTGGCTGGATCGCGAACTGCGTGAGGCTGTCGAAACGGGTCGGATACCTGAATCGGCGGTTGACGAGTGCGCCGCGCGCATGGTTGACTTCGTGACGAAGGCGGTCGAGCGGCGCGATGCGTCCATACAGTACGACCGCGCGGTTCACCATCATCAAGCGAGGCGTATCGCGAGAGAGACCGCCGTGTTGCTTAAGAACGAGGATAACGTGCTGCCGCTGCACGGCGATGGAGTGGCGTTCATAGGCGCGTTCGCGGAGAAGCCGCGCTATCAAGGCGCGGGCAGTTCGCACATTAATCCCAGCGAGGTGACCAGCGCGCTGGACGCCGTTCGCTCCGTCGATAAGGTGACATACGCGCAGGGTTATCACGCGGAATCGGATGAGACCTGCAGGACGCTGCTGGATGAAGCGGTAGAGGTCGCTAAGGCTGCGAAGACTGTTGTTTTATTTGTAGGGCTGCCTGACCGTTATGAATCCGAGGGGTTCGACCGGACTCACTTGAGTCTGCCTGCTAACCAGGATGAGTTGATCCGGAGCGTGGCTGCGGTTAATCCGAGAACGGTTGTGGTGCTGCATAATGGCGCGCCTATTGAGATGCCGTGGATAGGCGACGTGAAGGCGGTGCTGGAGATGTACCTGGGAGGCGAGGCGGCGGGAGGAGCGGCGGTCGATCTGCTGTATGGCGCGGCGAATCCATGCGGCAAGCTGGCCGAGACGTTCCCGTTGAAGCTGGAAGACACGCCGTGCTATTATTCGTTCCCGGGCGAGCATGATATCGTAAGGTATAGTGAAGGGTTGTTCGTAGGGTATAGGTATTATGACACCGTGCGCAAGGATGTGTTATTCCCGTTCGGGCACGGGTTGAGTTACACAACGTTCGAGTATGGCGAAATACAGCTGGATGAACTGGACACGGGAGAATCGCCGAGGATCAACGTTTCAATCGATATAACCAACACGGGATCGGTTGCTGGTAAGGAGGTAGTGCAGCTGTATGTCGCGCCCGCTGTCAACGCCGATATAGGTGTAGTCAGGCCAGCCCATGAATTGAAGGCGTTCGGCAAGGTAGCGCTGGAGCCTGGCGAGACGAAGACGGTTAGGTTTGAGCTGGACAGCCGCGCGTTCGCTTACTGGGATACGCGTTCGCACGGATGGGCTGCGCCGTTCAACGCGTACGCTATCGAGGTGGGAGCGTCGTCGAGGGATATACGGCGGAAGGTTTTGACTAATGTGGGGGGCAGGAAGCCATTGCCGCCAGTTTCGACTGAGATGACTATACGCGACGCGAGGGAGATACCCGGCAGCGAGGCGGTACTGCAGCCGATCGCGCAAGCGTTCGCGCGCATGGCTCCCTCAGACGGCGGTGAAAACATAATGGAAGTCTTCCTGCGAGACATGCCTCTGCGTGCAGTCCGCGCGTTGATGGGCGACTACGCGCCGGAAGGCATGGTCGAGCATATGCTATCCGGGCTAGACGCGCTAAAGAGCGCAGCGGAGGAGTAGGAGGGACAACCGCCTATGTCTCTTGGCAACGGGTTAACCACCCTCCTCCGTGTCATCGGTTAACCCGTCGCCTCATGCCGTCGGTTACCCCCCTCTGTCGCTGCGGCGGCATTATGAGTTCATAGACGACGGGACGGCTGTCAACAACGGTAACTCCTCAGGAGGTAATACGAATGGCTAACACGGTTACAAGCGTTGAGATAAAAAACGCGCCCGGATTTAAGGGCGAGTTCACAGCTGACTTCTGCCCCGGTATCAATGTGCTTATCGGCGGCAATGGGAGCGGTAAGACGACAATTCTTCGGAGGCTGTACGAAGAAACACGCTTGCCAAAAATCTTCATCCCAGTTGCTGAAATGCTTTCTCACTCGAAAGGGCTGTTGGCGCTTGATAAGAAGCTGAAAATGCCCTACGACCAAACCGAGATTGACGTGCTGATGAACGCCGAACTTCCCGAAACAAGGGAAGTATCCGCCGTCATTCAAACCCTGCTCGCTCAAATCAGCGAGGTCATAAACGGCGAGGTACTATACGAGAACGACGCGTTTTTAGTCATTAAGAAAGACGGAAGAAAGGTGCCTTTCGCGAACGAGGCGAGCGGATTCCAGAAGTTCGGCCTGCTGTGGAAACTGCTCCGAAACGGGCTGATTGAGAACGGAAGCGTTTTGTTTTGGGATGAACCGGAGGCGAGCGTCAACCCCGAACTTATCCCCGTTCTCGTTGACATTTTGCTGACACTCCAAAAGAGCGGAGTGCAGATATTCATCGCCACGCACAACTACGATGTGGCGCAATGGCTTGAATTGAACAGAACCGCCGAAACGGTTATTCGCTACTTCAACCTCCGCAAGGTTGACGGTCAGATAATCGCCGATGTTTCGGACGATTACGATACTCTGAACAGTGTCATAGACGAGGCGGACAGCAAGCTGCTCCGCCGTGTGGTGCAGAAAGCGGCAGGTGCGGGAGGGTGCGCAAAATGACTTTTACCGAAAGCAATCTGCGGTTTGACTTCTCCGCCTTTAAGACCGCCGAGCCATACGACACGCCCGATAATCAATGCGCTGGCTTGAAAACAGTGGACTTCATAGCGGAGGACGGCGGCAGGCAATATTTTATTGAAGTAAAGAACTACGCCAATAAATCCGATAGTCCTTTTGTACAGACCGCAATGGACAGGCGGCGGGAAACCGACTACCGAATGCTATCCGACCCTGCGGCAGTGTTCCCGCTTGAAATGGGTATGAAATTCAAGGACAGCATTTTGCGATGGCTTGCATCTGGCAAAGACTTCGATAAGCCGCTTGCGATGTTGCTTGTGATAAACCCACAGGAGGCGATGAAGCCTAAAGCGCGGCTGAAACTCATCAAGCGGATAAGCGGGTACATACCTGCGGGAATGAACGCCACGCCCGACCGCTATCCGCGAATGAAACCAATGTTCTTCGATATGCCGACGATTGATGAAGTTGTGGAACTGTACGGCATTGGTTTGATGGTACAGGCGTGATAAACGCTAAACGGAGGCGTACAAAATGAACTATAAGCAGATCATCTCCGCTTGCGAAGCAAGCGCGCATTTAGTCAGTATGGTTCCGGTAGAGCGAGTGGTAGAGTTCGGCTATAGCATTGGGCTGAATTCGGACACGTCCGTATTGGACTTCTGCTGCGGGTACGGCGAGATGCTGAATCTTTGGAATGAAGCGTTCGGCATTAACGTTGTCGGCATTGACATCCACGAACCGTTTATCGTCGAGGGTAAAACGCGGGTTCGCGGCGACCGTATAAACTTAATTGCAGGCGATATATTCGCCTATTCGGACAGTAAAAGGTATGATGTTGTCGTATGTACTGAACTCTCCGCAGGCTTGTTTGAAGACTTTGCCAGCGGCATTGCGTTTATTGAGAAGCATTTGAAACAAGGAGGATAAGCCTCGCCTGTGCCGTCGGTTAACCCTTCCCCCATGCCGTCGGTTAACCCCCTCTGCCGCTGCGGCGACATCTCCCCCTGAGGGGCGATGAGGGTTGGAAGGACGAGATGCCGGGGTACCGGGGTTACGAGCTGCATAGTAACCGACAACCCTCATC
>JAITDK010000159.1 GCA_031282605.1 Oscillospiraceae bacterium | reverse complement strand
GGTTGATATGCATGTCGGCGAGGTGGTGGATTTTTTCCTCGAAGACAGCAATCTCGGCGGCTTGCGCTGTGAACTTCTCCTGCGCCTTGAGGAGCGTCGCCCGCTCCACGCCCGTCGCGGTGTTCATGGCGTTGGCGACGTGGTTTAGCTGGGTGCGGTAACGCTCCTGCTGCTCGTGGACGTAGTCCGTACGCAGTTTGGCGAGCAGATCGCTTTGGTAACGATGCAGGTAAACAAGCGCCTTGAAGCCGTTTTTCTTGCCGCTGTCGAACAGCCAGTATATCGGTCGTTTCTGGTAGATTTTCAGGTGGTCTTTGTAGAAGTCGTTTAGGAAATACCGGCGGACGACCTCGCGCGGCGTGCCGACGCCACCAAGCACGGCGGCGATGAAGCGCAGGTTTTCCTCTAAAGCGTCTGCACCGTAGACCGTGCGGACAAAATCCACGAACCGCCCGCAGATGTCGTCGTCGAAATACTCATCGTCGCAGATGGGCAGGACGTTGTCCGCGTCGGGGATAAACGTGCGGTATTTGCCGCTGTCCCATGCGCCGCCCGCATAAGCAAGCCCATCCACATCCAACGAGTACCGCCCGAACATGCAACCTACGGCGTAGCTGATGAACGACCGCATCTCACGTCCCAAGTCGGCGCGGCGAACGGTCACGTCCTTGTCATCGACCTCCGGCGTGAGTTCGTCCTGCAAGCCGTAGATGTCGATGAAGATGCGGTTGAGTTCCTCTTCATTGTCTTTAAGGGTTTCGAAGCGTTCCTCGCATTCGTTCTCCCATGCGAAAAACGCCGCTGCGATGCTCCTGCCGCCGATGAACGGGTGACGCTTGAAGTCCCACGAGGTTTCGAAGGCGTCCCAGTCGGCGCGGGAGAGGGAGATGTTAGCGGCGACGAGGACATCTATAATCGTTTCTGGTCGAATAAATGGCACACTAAGCAACGTTCCGCAAGTATAATGTATGGTAGGTGACATTATTGTCATATAAGCTTGTGCCACTTTCGTATTAAAAAAACCAAGTAGAATAGTGCGATCTTTGCTGGAAAACAGGCATGGAGCACAAGTGTCAAACGCAAAGCCCGACGGCATATATCGCATACTGATATTTCCAGTTGCTACATCTGACCATGTTAATCCTTCTTGGAAATAGTATTGCGTATTCCTTGGGAATGAGCCTTGAAAAGACTTGATTCCATTTCCTTTATTCGCCCAATTCAGAACATACTCAGCATTGCCATACCAACGTCTGTAACTACCGCCTTTATTGTAAGGGAACCACTTAAAAGAAGAATCTGCGCGAAAAGAAATAGTATCTATGATTACTTCAAACCACAAACGGAGAAACAAATCATTGTTCCCAGTTTGTAGCCCTACTTTTCCTTCTGCTACTTTTGATACCGTGTCAGCAATCTCGAAAGGCAATAATATGACTTTACTTAACCAATACGCCACAGGGCTGCCCGGTATCTTGGCGAAATTGCCACTGTCGGCAGAGCAACGGTGGCTGCCGCTCAAAAACTCTCGTTCTTTGCCGTCCGCGACGTCAATGTCCACAAGGCGCACATACACGCCCTTGTAGCCGTTAATATGACTGCCGCGCATAACAAACGCTGTAGACTGCACAACTTCGCCGCCGATGTCGGCGAACGCCCGCGCTCCCAAATGCGCCATATTCACGGTATCGCGGGTTTGCACTTTGCCGCGCAGTTTCTCATAGCTCGAAAGGAACATCCAATCGTGCTGGGTTATCATCGCCTGATAGCCGTTCGCCTTTGTGAACGTGGCGCAACGCTCGATAAACGCTGCGAACAGGTCACTTTTACTATCCGCGTATTGGCGCTTGACAAATTCGGAGAGTTTCCCGTTCATACTACCGCCGCCCATATAAGGCGGGTTAGTAACAACCACGTCATACTTCAGCGAAAGCAGACGCTTAAAGTTCCACACGCGCAGATCGCGCTCGTAGTTGTCGAACAGGGTTGCCTGCTCGGCTTTGTGTTCAGGCTTCTCTCCAGGGTCGTCGATTTTTACCAGACTGCCGTATTCCTCGCCGTCGTCCCAGCCCGTCGGGTGGTACACCTGCGGCCGGATGTTTTCGTGGAAAATACGGCGGTTGTACTGTCGCGCCTTCATCATAAGCGCAAAATAGGCGAGCTGATACGCCCTGCGGTCGATGTCCAGACCATAGAGGTTCTTTTCCAGTATCAGCCTCACTGCGTCACGATCGGTATAGCCCTCCGAGCGGTAAATCTGCATCAGCACGTCAAACGCGTACACAAGAATGTGCCCGCTGCCCACGCACGGGTCGATGAAGCGTATGCCCTCGGGGTTAAGTCCTCTATACTCGCGGCGTATGGCTTCCAGTTTCACCGCCACTTCCGGCGACTGCTCCGCCTCGTCGAGGTAGTATTTCCATTCGGCTTTCAGGGCGGCGTTCGGATGTCCCTCAAGCCACAGCCTGCCTAACGAGTTTTCCACCATGTAACGCGCAATCCAGTCCGGCGTGAATAACTGTGTGGCGACGGGGATGTTCTCTTTCGTGATTTTTACGTTCTTTTTCAGCCCGTCAAACACCGCCTGCTTCGGCTCGGTGTTGTAATACTGGTACAGCCAGCCGATAATCTGCACGGCGTTGCGCCAATCTTCCTCGGGAATGTCGGACACAAGCCGCCCGATAACGCCGTCGTCTTTGAGGATATTCCCCGGCAGGAGCATTTCCGTATAGTCGTCGAGACGCTCGAACATCTCCGGCAGGGCGGCGTTCAAGGCGTTGCACTGGGTCAAGAGCAGATAGCGGTAGAGTTCGTCCGTCTTGTTTCCGTTCAGGAGTTCGGCCACCTGTTTTTTGTCGAGGCCGTCTAGATCAAGGTGCAGCGCGTCCTTTAGAATTTCGGGCTTGAACGCGCCTGTGCTGTCTGAAAACACGCGGATATGGGTGGGCAAGTAGTCGTTGACCTCCATAAAGCGCAGGGCGACGAGGCGGTTGAACCAAGTGTAGGCGACTTCCTCCGCCGTCTGCTGGAAGCCGTGGCCTTCAGTGTGGTTAATAAGCTTGCATAGCTGTTTAATTTCGCTCTCCGAAAGCGCGCGCCCATTGACAGCTTCATCGCCAACGGCGGCTTTTGCGGCACCGCAGCCATTTTCATTTATGCCATATAGGTATGCGCGCTGCTTTACCTGCGCTATAAGCTCGTTCCGCGCCCATACCGCGTATTTTTGAATGGCGCTCTTGTTCATGCATGCCTTCGCCCCTTAGCTAATTTGGATGACGTCCCCAGCCCGCAAAGTAGCGTACAGCTTTTGATGTATGTTGTCAAGATAGCCGTCAGCATCGTCAGCAATCCCAAATTCGAGACTCCTACGGCTATTTCGAGCCGTTATAGTGGATTTTCGACCGGATTTGGGTAAAAATACCATCCTGTCTATGGGGATCGATTGTACTGGTTCGAATTATATCGCAGATTCTAAATTTGGGATTGCTGTGTTGACGAAACTTCGAAGGCTGCGTATTATAAAACCATTGGAGGAGCGGACACTATAGACGCTCGCGGTCGAGCGGGAAGGCGACTCATGGAAAGCGACGCGCTGCCGCAGCCGCAGCCGCACATGGCCACGTTCAACGAATAATGGAATCTTGCCGCGCTGAATCGGGCATACTTCCTATGGTTCAATATGGCGGTTGAATAGCCGCGGTATGCGGGGAGGCTCGGTTATGCGTACAAAGCGAATCAGGATCAGCGCGCTGGCAATCATACTCGTCGGGTTGTCGGTGATAACGCTGGCGATAACGTTGTCAAGGGGCGCGCAGCTAGGCGTTGAAGGCGAGGATGGTTTGACGGCGGGGCGGTCGGACGCGGCGCGGGTCGCGGCGGGCGCCGTGCAGCTGCAGACGATCCACTACCAGAGGTGCGGGCACAGCGTACTGCGCACGGTCGACTCGCAGCCCGAGTGGGCCGGACTGACGCCCGACGAGCTGACGGCCAGGCTGGACATGGGCTGGCGGGTAACGGACTTTGCGCCTGATCGGATTACGATGTCAAAAAACGTAATGCTGTTTTGCCCTCAGCACTATGTGTTGATGCCGGACGAGACCGGGCAGATATGCGTATGGACCAACCGCTACGGTGATGGAATGGAGCGTGTGCGCGACACATCCGTGACGTTGGCCGATCTGCCTGAAACCCAGCGCGAGCTGGTCAGGGTAGGCGTGGCGTTCGACTCGGAGAGCGAGGCGGATGCGTATCTGGTGGAGCAGACGTCGGGGCGCTGATCGGGGCGCTGATGTTAGAATAACTATTGATCGCGACGCGGGATTGTGGTAAAATAACGGCGTACGGATATAGCACATAGGGAGACTTAACGCGTTGATAGCATTGAATTTTAACAAGCGCTTTATTCCAAGGGACGACGTTATCTTCGCGATATTGTTCGGGCACAAGGAACTGTTTTGCCCGCTGGTTGCGTCTGTCACCGGCGACACGGTTGAGTTGATCGAGGAACCGCATACCCAGGCGGTGGTGCGGGAAGATAAGGCGGCGTTGGAGACTATCCGCTTTGATACGTTCGCGTTGGCGGCAAATAACAAATTCTATTCCGCCGATGTTCAGCGCGAGTATAAGCAAGCGCGGCTCACGAAGCGCACCATATTCTACGCGTGCAGGGCGGTTTCAAGGCAGCACGTCATAAAAATGGCGTATGAAGACCTAAGACCGGTCAGTATCTCCTTTATATTCACGGATCACAGCGAACTAAGGCCGATAAAACACATGCGGCTCTGCGACACGCAGACGCATGAGGAATACGACGACCTAATAACGATTACCCTTGTATATGTACCGGCGGTGGTAAAAGTCGGAAAGCAGGCGAATACTATAGATTATGGGTTCGGTGCGGATAGAGGCCGCGACCTGTATATGTTCGCCCGGTTTTTCGCCGTATCAAGTCAAGAAGAAGGCGATCAGTTTGCGGCGGAGTTCGGCGATGCCGAACTCGGAAAGGAGTTGATACTAATGTATAATAATGCGGCGGCGGACGAAGACGCTTTGTATGACCTTAAGGAATCCAGCTATTTCAGCGGACGTTTATCCGAGGCGCAGCTGGAAGAGGAGCGTAAGGCCGCTCAGCTAAAAGGCTGGCAAACAGGTTGGCAAAAAGGTATGCTGGAAGGTAAGCTGGAAGGTAAGTTGGAAGGTAAGTTGGAAGGTAAGCTGGAAGGTAAGCTGGAAGGTAGGCTGGAAGGTAGGCTGGAAGGTAGGCTGGAAGGTAATCAAGAAGCCCAGAAAGAGTATGGGCTGAAATTGCTCAAGAAATTCCCTGTGGATTTCGTAGCTGATGTGATGGAAGCGGACGTCCGCGTTGTGCGGGAGTGGAGCCAATCGGCGTTGAACGCGAACGCGACCGAACGGCGCTGACGAAGCGGTCATGTAATATCGGCACGGCGGAAAGCCCATAAAAAGCCCATGAAAAAGGATCCGGGGTGCGACGCCCGGATCCTTGCTTTATGCAGCGTGGTCAGCCCTTAGGCCCGGCCGCGACAATCTTTGCGTCCATACCCTTGTACTTCTCGAAGTTCTTTTGGAACAAGCCCGCGAGATTCTTTGCGGATTTGTCGTAGGCGTCCTTGTCCTGCCAGGTATTGCGCGGCTGGAGCACCTCGTCCGGTACGTTCGGGCAGGACTTGGGCACAAGCATGTTGAACACCGGATCATGGGTGAATTCGCCGTCCTCAAGCACGCCGTTGAGCGCGGCCGTGACCATCGCGCGGGTGTATTTGATCTTCATGCGACTGCCGCCGCCGCCCGCCGGACCGCCCGACCATCCGGTGTTCACCAGATACACGTTGGAGCCGTGCTTATCAATGCACTCGCCTAGCATCTGCGCGTAGCGGCTGGCCGGCAGCGGCAGGAACGGCGCGCCGAAGCACGTGCTGAACGTGGCCTGCGGGGTTGTGATGCCGCGTTCCGTGCCCGCGAGCCTGGCGGTGTAGCCGGTCACGAAGTGATACATAGCCGCTTCGCGGGTCAGTTTGGCGATAGGGGGCATTACGCCATACGCGTCCGCAGTGAGGAAGATGACGGTCTTTGGGTGCCCACCCACACCGGGGATCTTCGTGTTGGGAATGTATTCGACAGGATAACCCACGCGCGTGTTCTCGGTGATGGAACCGTCGTTATAGTCCAGCTTGCGCGTCTCGGGATCGATGACCACGTTCTCCACCAGCGCGCCGAACTTGATCGCGTCCCAGATCTGAGGTTCGTTTTCTTTGGACAGGTTGATGCATTTGGCATAGCATCCGCCCTCGATATTGAAGATGCCGTTGGGCGACCAGCCGTGTTCGTCGTCGCCGATCAGGTAACGATCGGGATCGGCGGAGAGCGTCGTCTTGCCCGTGCCGGACAGGCCGAAGAACAGCGCGGTGTCGCCGTCCTTGCCCATATTGGCGGAGCAGTGCATAGTAAACACGCCGCGCAGGGGCATCAGATAATTCATAAGCGAGAACACGGACTTCTTTATTTCGCCCGCGTATTGGCTGCCGGCGACGAGTACGGTCTTCCGCGCGAACGAGACGACGATAGCGGCCTCGGAGTTCGTGCCGTCCAGTTCAGGCGAGGCCTTGAATCCAGGCGCCGCGATGATAGTGAAGTCCGGAGCGAACGACGTCAATTCATCGGCGGTCGGCCTCAGCAGTAATTGGTGGATAAACAGATTCTCGCTGGCCAACTCGTTTATCACGCGAATGTTGACGCGGTATTCAGGATCTGCGCCGGCAAAACCGTCGAACACGAACACCTCGCGATTTTGAAGATAGGCGGTGATCTTGGAATACAGGTTGGCGAATTTGGCCTCGGAGATCGGGACGTTAACCTTGCCCCAGTCGATCTGATCGTGAACGGAGGGTTCGTCGACGATGAATTTATCGTCGGGCGAACGACCCGTGTATTTGCCCGTATATACGCACAGCGCGCCGGTCTCGCTGAGAATGCCTTCACCGCGCGCCACTGCACGCTCGGTAAGCGCCGGAATCGAGAGATTGCGATGAACGACCGTTGGGTGAATAATGCCCAGCGCATCCAAGTTCAAGGTTGAAGCCATGGCTGACACCTCCTATATCCGTCTGAACCATAAACGAAGAACAACAAGAGAAAACCGCATCCTCGCCCTATTTACGATAATTCTATTCACTTACCGCGAATTCCTGCAGTGAAGCGAAAATTTAACAAAATAACGCCTGCATAAGCGCCGCGAACCCCTCGACCGAGAGTTCTTCCGCCCGCGCGTTTTCCGGTAATCCCGCCCGTTCCAGGGCGGAAGCCGCCTGCTCGACCGTTAACGAAAACCCCGCGCGCAGGTTATTGCGCAGAGCCTTGCGCCGAGACGCAAACGCCGCGTCAACCAGGCGTCCGAACCGCGCGTAATCCTCTACTTCCACTAACGGCGAATCCAGCGCGCCGCATACTACAAAGCACGAATCTACGTTTGGCGGCGGATCGAACGCGGCGGCGGGCACGTCCATCACGATATGCGGCGCAAACCGCGCGCGCGCCCATATACCAAGCGGACCGTAATCGCCATCGCTGGGCGAGGCGCATAGTTTGCGCGCTACCTCCCGCTGCACCATGCACGCTATGCCGCCGAACGGCGGGTTCATCTTGAACGCGCGAGTCAGCAGCGGCGTAGTGATGTAATACGGCAGGTTGGATACGAAGCGAAGGCCGCCTTCCGCCCTCATCCTCGCGTCGGCGTCTCCTCCTATGCGAGCGGCAAGACAGTCGTTCGCCCACGACACCCAGTCCATCTTCATCCCATCGGCGATGCGCACTTCTACATTGGGATAGGGTGATACGGCAGCGCGGAGCGCCGGTTCCAGAGATCTGTCGATCTCGACGGCCAACACCGACTTAGCGCGTTTGGCCAGCGCGGCGGTCAGCCCGCCCAGCCCGGCGCCGATCTCCAGCACCGCGTCTGTCGGCGCGACGCCTGAAAACTCGGCCAACCGATCCAGCAACGAGGCGTCCGTCAGGAAGTTCTGGCCGAGGCTTTTGTTCCTTGCGGAGCTATACTTCACATTCATGCGTATGATCCACACCCGGCGGCGGACGGCGAACGACGGCTTGACGCCTATGAGCATAAACCGTCGTTCGCCGT
>JAITDK010000314.1 GCA_031282605.1 Oscillospiraceae bacterium | reverse complement strand
CCGCTTGTACTTATCAAGAAACAGCCCGGGTTCAGCGTCCCTGAATCGATATATACTCTGTTTCACGTCGCCCACGAAAAACATGTTGTTACCGCGCGCAATCTTCGTCAGCAGCGCCTCTTGCAACGGCGTGCTGTCCTGGTATTCGTCGACGAAAATATGCGCATATCGCTCCCGCAGGCTATCGGCGACCATCGGATCGTTCAGCGCGCGTAATGCTCTTTGTTCCAGATCGTTGTAATCCAGCGCGCCATGCTCGTCCTTCAGAGCTGCATAACATGAATCAAACAACCTCGCCGCTTCCGACAACGCGAACATCTCGCCGCGCATAACGCGTAGATCCCGTACGTGAGCCGATAACGATGCGGTATAGACGACCGCGTCGTTCGCTTTCTTGAATGCGTCCTTTACCAAATCACGCTTTTCGGCATACGCCTCTACAATCGACTTATCCAGCCCCTTGGGCGCTTTGCCTCTTTTGACCCAAGCGTGGGCCTTCAACGCGTCTCTATATTCTTTATAGCCCTTCTTAGCCGCACGAGACACAACGCGTATGGCATCCTCGTCGGCTTGAGAGGTCTGAATGAAGGCATTCCACTCGTTTATCTGTCCACAACTTTTCGTCAACGCCTGCGCGCGTTCCATAGCGGCGTCGAGTTTGTCCGCCGTCGCCGTTAGAAGCAAGCGCACCATTTCACTGTTCACCAGGCTCTCCTCATCTTCTGGTATGCCCTCCAACGAGTCGTGAAGCCATTGCCACGGTTCCGGCCTGGCCATCAGGAAATTATAAAGCTGCACAATAAGTTCGGCTAGTTCGCTAGGCGACAAGCATTCGGTTAACGCACGCACTTCGTCGTCGGCTTTGAATATGCTGCTATGTGCCGCAGCGCGATGTCTGTCATACCATTCTATCAACGCCTGATCCATCGCCTGCGCTCGCAGCGCGGCGGCTTGAACCGGATCGAGCACGCGGTACATAGGATCAACGTCAGCTGCCTGAAAATGTTCCTTCAGCAATTGCCCGCAGAAGCTATGCAGCGTACGGATATCCGCGGTTTCAATCAACGCCGCCTGATTAATGATATGATCATTGTCGCAGTGTTTGGATTCCTCAGCAGCATGGGTCAACGCGTCGAATAGCCGCTCCCTCATCTCGGACGCAGCAGCCTTCGTATAGGTAACAATCAACATCTCGTTAAGGTTTACGCCCTCGCGCAGCAACGTCAACGCCCGTTCAATCAATACCGCCGTCTTACCTGAGCCAGCGGAGGCCGAAACCAACAGGTTCTGTCCGCGCATATCTATGGCGGCGCGTTGAGCGGGCGTCCATCCGCGTTCAGCGCGTTTTGCCGGAATCTGTATTTGTTCTGTTTGCATAATGGTTCCTAACGCATGCAGTATCGCCGCACATTATAATATATGTATTAACATTGTCTTTTGCTCGTCCAGCTCGACCTTAACCAAGCTTTCGCGCTCAAGGCGTTTCATCAGGTCGCTGAAACGCTTGAAGCCTATATTACGCTCCGAAAAGTCGGGATAATCATTCTGCATCGTCGCCTTGAGTATCGACGGGTTGATGCGGTTGAACCCATTCTCTTTGAATCTTTTTAGCAGGGACGAGAACACCTCGACAAAATTCTCCTTGCTCACCTGCTGCTTGGACGCGGCGGTCTCGTCTCGTTTAAGGCTGACGATTACATTGTAATGATCATTCACTACCTGTATCGTCCCGAATTGCTTCTCTATCTTCGAGAGCAGCTTGCCAAACGACGCGCATCCATAAGCCTTCTCGTTAAAGTCTGGGCGCAGCCGAAGAACCGTGCCCTTAAGCTCGGAGGCATACATCTCGTCCTCCTCAGCTTCCTCCAACACAGTTTCAATTAGTTTAGCCAGATCCGCGTCGCCAAACGGTTCCTCGACATTCGCGGGCTGCGCAGGCTGCGTCGGCTTTTTTTGGGATGTAACCGACTCAAGGAACAGGAATTCATTACACGCGTTGATGAATACCCCGCTGGCCACCTCGCTGCGCGATATGCCCAGAACGAACTTCCCCATCGTTTTCAGCTTACCGACCAGCGGCGTATAGTCGCTGTCGCCCGATACGATGCAGAAGCTATCAATGAGCGGGTTAGTATAAGCGACTTCTAGCGCGTCTATTACTAACTGGATGTCCAGGTTGTTCTTCTGGTGATGGCCGAAGCGCAGCGACGGCGTCACGCTGAACGTGTTGCTCAGCAGCAATTCCTTTAGATCGGCGTAACGATCTGTGTATCCGTATACGCGACCCAGGAGTATGTCCCCGCGTATCTTCACGCGCTCGATAATGTAGCTAAGCGTTGCAGCCTTCGCGCCGCAGTTCTCCAAGTCGACCAATATCGCAAAATGTGTTGATGTCATAACCAATCCTTTAAATTATTGTGTTTTTGCCAAAGCTATATCTTCCACTTTGTACGACCGTGCCAATACGCGGTCGCGGATACGTTCGGCTTCCGACCCCATCGCCAGCACCGGGCGATAATCGGTACCCTTGTCCAATTCGGTCAAGCGGATCGGTATCATTTCGAACTCCATCGGGCCAGCCTCTCCGTCATTCACATTAAACGTCAGGCGCGCCAGGTAGGAATCGCGATCCTCCGGATTGACATTCCCGCCGAAAACAAAATTGCCCAGACTGTACAGTATGTATTTCCCCTTGTACAGCTCCACGCCTTGCACTATATGCGGGTGATGCCCAATCACGACGTCCGCGCCCGCGTCGATGGCCGCGCGTCCTATTGAACGCTGCTCGGCGGAAAACTTCGTCTCGTACTCGCTGCCCCAATGGAACGACGCGATCACAACAGCGCAGCCCTGATCGCGCAGCGACTTGACCGCCGCACGCACGTCACGCTTACCGTTCGCATATGGAAAAGTATTCCCAATCAGGCCTATCTTTACGCCTTGCGCCGTAAATACCGCCGTCTTACCGCTTGCGCAGTAGGTTATATCCGCAGCCTCTAACGCGGCGATCGTATCCGCGAAGCCGTCCTTGCCATAGTCGAGGGTATGGTTGTTAGCCAGGTTGACTGCCTCGATACTGCCAAGCGTCAGCATGTCCGCGTATTCGGCAGGCCCTTTGAAGTTGAACAGCTTCTCCTGCTTGACATTCGAGTCGGTAAGGGTGCCCTCGAAGTTGACCAATGTCAGATCATCCGATCTCAGGCAATCAATCACTCCAGAGAACGGCCACTCATACCCATTCCGCTCAATCACGCTATCGAACCCAGCGTCAGACTTACGCTGATTATCCGTGCTGCCCAGCGTGACGTCGCCCCCCGCTGTTATCACGATCCGCACTGCGCCGTTCGTATCGCCGGATTGACCAGCTTGACGCTCAATGCCGCTCGACACTATACCTTGCGCCTCCGTCCCGATTATCTCATCCTCCTCGAAGATAACCGCGACCCCTTCAGCGCAAGCAACCCCCAGCGCAGCGGCATTCAACACCACTAGCGCGAGGATCATCATCGTCCAAATCCGGGTCAGACTAGCCTTAAGCGCGCCGCTCATTGCGCGGGTTGCGGCTCGTTGGACTCCGGCCACTGCGTCGGATATTCCGTGAGCGCATACAGCATATTTTTTCCGTTGCTGATCATCTTGCTAATCACCCTGTTAAACTGGGTGGATCCCTCCTTGAATGGCGTCGGCGCGAAGTCGTTCGTGTCGGTTTTAGAGCTGATCCGCGAGGGTATGATCCGCATATCCCCCGTCCGCACAGTATCGCCGTCAACGATCAGCTTCAACTGGAATATGAACGTATCCATGTCCGAGGGCAGAGAGTTGCCCGAAAACGAGAAATTGCCCAACGAGTACACGATATACCGCCCGTTATACAGTTCGATCGGGTTGACGCGGTGGCTGTGCGCGCCAAGCACCAGATCCGCGCCCGCGTCGATCGTTGCGCGGCCTAGGGTTAACTGGCGGCTATGCGGCGTATACTCCGCTTCCTCGCCCCAATGATAGTACACTATCACCACATCGCATAATTGACGCAGCGCGGGTATGTCGGCCTGCATCTGCTCGGTGACATTTTCGTACGGATTGTTCAGCGTCATGTAGGCCAGCATACCCACCTTGACTCCGTTTACATCCCGTATGGCCGGCGTACCGGCTCGCGCCCATGGAATTCCCGCGTTGTTAAGCGTGGTTATTGTGTCGTCTAGTCCGCCTTGCCCGAAATCCATCGCGTGATTGTTCTCGAATGTCGCCATCTCTACGCTGCTGGACGTCAGCACTTTCACATGATCCGGATCAACGCGAAACTGGAACGTATTCCCATTTCCCGCGGTTCGCGTCGTGAACGTACCCTCAAAGTTAACGATGGTCAGATCGTCCGTCTCGAATATATCCCTCACGTTTCTGAAGGCGAACGCGTAGTCGTTCCCTTGCCTCGCAAACTCTTTTGTGTATATTGTGGACGCGGGGTTGTCCTTACGGTTGCCGCCAAGCGTCACGTCGCCGACCGCTGTGATCAATATCTCGACCGGCCCGGTCGATTCCTGAGGTTCAGGCTGAACCTCCATCGGTTCCGCCGTAAACGTAGCCTTTGGTTCCCCTGACGGCGACTCCGATATTACCGCGCCGTCGTCCTGAAAGAATGGTATATCCTCATCCTCGCCGGTTCGCGCGGCTGCGCATCCGGAGGGTGTCAGCATCAGTATCAGCGCGGTTATAACCGCGGCAAGATTGCGCAGCATCAATGGTCTCCTTTTGAATATAACGTTTGATCTCATCAAATTGTAACATACACTGACAGTATATCGCAAGTATCGGCGTGGCATTCGACAGATCATTGATGCCGGGTTGCGCGGCGCAAGGCGCGGCTTAACGGGCCGCATTGTCATTATGGGTACTGTTAGAGGCTATAGGCACCATGACAATATGCGTATCAATGAATTGTACGCACCGTGTGCCAAGGCTGCGGACAACGTCGTGCAATGACGCGCGTACACGCGAGGCACCGCCAGTATCGCGCCGATAATGGCGGTAACAATAATCTGCATTATAGGCAGACCTGCGCCCGATACCAGCGGCCCGACAGCGTGCCACGCGCCGAACATTAACGACGATATAATTATCGCCGCCGCGTTCGATCTTGTCAGCTTCAACAGCTGTAATAGGAAGTATCCTCGGAACAGCGTCTCCTCCGAAAACCCTACCAACAGCATCTGATATGGCACGGCGAACCACAATGCGTCCCTCTCTCCCAGTACATCATACCCTAACAACGCGGGCAATCCAACGAACAGCGCGGCCAGTATGGCGAACAGTCCGGCGGCCCAAGTAAACTGCAATCCCATCGCCTCGTTTGAGTACCCTAGCGCGGCGAACGTCTGCCTCTCATATATACCGTTCATTATATAAGGTACGGCGAACAGGGCGAACTGTATCGCCGCCATGGACGTAATACGCACCGGTATCGATTGAATGGACGCTATCGCGGCATGGTACAGAACGGTCAAGCCTATGACGATTATCGCGGCGATCGTCATACCAACTATGGAGCGGCGGCGGTCAGACATATGTCTCCTTTGCAATCACATAAGGAAGAGGCGGCGAACCGCCGCCTCTACGACTTTATTGCGTACTGTTCGATCTGCTTCATTACGCCCGCGATACCGTTGCTCACCGGTTCCGCGCCCATCTTTCCGGCAATATACGTACGGTCATGATAAAGCGATTCAATCGCCTTGACCAGAGTCTTGGCCGTCATCTGTTCCTGCTCAAGAACCTTGGCAAAGCCGCGTTCCTCGAACGACTTAGCGTTGAGTATCTGGTCGCCGCGGCTCGCGCTCAATGGATACGGTATGAGGAGTGATGGTATCCGCAGCGCGAGTATCTCGGACAGCGCGTTCGCCCCCGCTCGGGATAGCATGATATCCGCCGCCGCGAATGCGTCGGGCAGCTGCGCGTCGAGATACTCGAACTGTCTGTAGCCGACCGTTCTGTTAAGCGAGGCGTCAACGTTGCCCTTTCCCGCAATGTGCAGTATGTCAAACTTAGTCAATAATTCGGGCAAAGCCTCCCTTAGCGCCGCGTTGACGCTGACCGCGCCGGTGCTGCCGCCCATCATCAACAAAACGGGTTTCTCGCCGTTGAATCCTGCCAGAGCCAGGCCGCGCTTCTTGTTCCCGGTAAACAAAGTCTCGCGCAGCGGCGTCCCCGTATAGACCCCCTTCGCGCCGATGGCCTTGGCCGCTTCCGGGAACGTGGTACACACCGCCTTTGCGAACGGCGCGGTGATCCTGTTCGCCAAGCCGGGCGTTATGTCGCTCTCGTGCAGCACTATGGGTATATGGCGCATCCACGCGCCGTATACGACCGGTACCGACACAAACCCGCCCTTGCTGAACACAACGCTAGGCTTGATCCTGCCCACCAGCGCGAACGCCTTGCCTACGCCGCTGATCACCTTAAACGGGTCGGTTAGGTTCTTTACGTCGAAATAACGGCGTAGTTTCCCGCTGGGCACCGTATGATACTCAACGCCGGACGCCTGGGCGATCAGCTTGCGTTCAATGCCGTCGACCGTTCCAATGTAATGGATCTCCCAACCGTCGTCCTTCAGGCGCGGTATCAGCGCCAGGTTCGATGTGACGTGGCCGGCCGTGCCGCCGCCCGTCAATATAATGCGTTTGGACATCCATGCCTCCTTGTGGCGAAAACCAAAAGATATACGTTAATAGGCCTTCGCGAAGTACATCACATGCTTGGCGGGTTTGCCGCAGTGGACGCAATGATCATCGAACGGCGTCTGGTCAAACGGCATGTTCCGCGTACCCGCACCGCTCTCCGCCTTTATCGCGTCCTCGCACCCGGCCTCACCGCACCACATCGCCTTCGCGAATCCCCACTGCACGACCTCTTTCAGCCGGTCGAAACTCGTCACCGTTTCCGTGTGAGCGTCCATGAACCCCTTCGCCGTGTCATACATATTCGACTGAATCGCCGCCAGCAGCGTCTTCATCGCGTCAGCGATACCGTCCAGCGATACGGTCGTCTTCTCATATGTGTCGCGCCTGACGCAAACCGCTTGGTTCGCCGCCAGATCCCTCGGCCCGATCTCCAGCCGCACGGGAACGCCCTTCAATTCCCAGTCGTTGAACTTGAATCCTGGGCTGACTGTATCGCGCGAGTCGAACTTAACGCGTATCCCCGCCTTGACCAGCGCGTCCGCAACGGCCTTCGCGCCCTCGACGACACCTTCCTTGTGCTGTGCAACCGGCACGACCACCACCTGGTACGGCGCAATCTTCGGCGCCAGTTTCAGCCCGCGTTCATCGCCATGCGCCATGATCAGAGCGCCTATCAACCGCGTTGACGTACCCCACGACGTCCCGAACGGGTGCGTCAGTTTACCATCGCGCGCCAGGAACGATATTTCATAAGCCTTGGTGAAGTTGTCGCCGAAGTTGTGGCTCGTGCCCGCCTGCAATGATTTGCCGTCCTGCATCATCGCCTCTATGCTGTATGTTGCGACAGCGCCGGCGAACTTCTCGCTATCGCTCTTAAGGCCGGAATATACGGGCATCGCGAGAACTTCCTCACACACCTGCCGATAGATGTCGAGCATACGCATGGTCTCTTCCTGCGCCTCCTCGGCGGTTTCGTGAAGCGTATGCCCTTCCTGCCACCAGAATTCAGCCGTGCGCAGGAACGGGCGCGTGGTTTTCTCCCAGCGCATAACCGAGCACCACTGATTGTACAACAGCGGCAAATCGCGCCATGATTGCAGCCACTTCGCGTACATGACGGAGAACAGCACCTCGCTGGTCGGGCGGATAGCCAGTTTTTCCTGAAGCGTTTCTTTGCCGCCCTGAGTCACCCACGCCACCTCCGGCGCGAAGCCCTCGACATGCTCCGCTTCTTTGAGCAGCAGGCTCTCGGGAATCAGCATGGGCATCATCACATTCTCATGTCCTGTCGCCTTGAAGCGGCTGTCCATCTCTTCCTTTATGCGCTCCCATATAGCGGTGCCGTACGGCTTTACCACCATGCATCCTCGTACGGGAGCGTAGTCGCACAGGTCGGTCAGTGTTACAACGTCCGTGTACCATTGCGCAAAATCCACGTCGCGGGGCGTCAGATGTTGAACGAACCCGCTCTTTTCGCCCTTGGTCTCAGTCTTAGCCATGCATCATGCCTCCTAATAACTATTATAGCCGGTAGACAACGGGGGAATTCTAATAACTGGAAATAATCGTTTAGAGACAAAAACGCTTCACCCCTACGCAGGGGCGAAGCGTCGCTTCGCGGTACCACCCGGCTTGGCGCGATTGCGCCCAGCTTTAAGTCCCGATAACGGCGGACAATCCGTCGGCCTTTTGATCCATCGAACCGCATCGGGTTCATTGTATCCACAGCCGAGGCGTTTATGAGAACTGGGGGGACGATCCATCCGCCGCACGGCTCGCACCAACGCCGCGCTCTCTTACGTCCGGATTGCGGAACGTCCAATTCTCCGCCAACGAGTATGATATATTAGTATACACCTGCCGAGCCGTTACGTTCAATCCGGAATAGTTCACAATGCTGATTACACTATTGTCAGCGATTCATCCAACGATTTCCGCGACTTAGCCCGCACAGCCGTGTTCTTGGGATATCCCAGCGCGACAAAGTACGCTATGTCCGCTTCCTCGGGCAGATCAAGTATCTCGCGAATCTTCGGTCGATCGAATAATCCAATGATGCACGAACCCAGCCCCTGCTCAGTCGCGGATAGGCACGCGGCCAGCGCGGCGCCGCCTATGTCGCCCTTCGCGAAGTACTGTCCATCAATCACAGACGCGATCATCTTCGCCAGCTTAGCCGGGGTTTCGAGGATTAACAGGACGGCCTGCGCATCCTTAAGGAAGCCGTTAATACCCATAACCTGGCCGCACGGCACGATTTGCGCAACCTTTTCGGGGGATTCGACAAGTATGAACCGCCATGGCTGACTATTGCACGCCGACGGTGCGAGCCTTGCCGCCTCCACAACGCGCAGCAGCACCTCACGCGAAACGGGTTGATCAGAGAAACTGCGGCAGCTTTGCCGCTGCCCGCACAATTCCAAAAACGGCGATGTCTGGTCGATGGCGGGCATTACAGCCGGTATGGTGTTTTGCATGTCAATCCTCCTATATCGAATCAGTTAAGTCGCGGACGATCAGTCCGCCCTACTTGCCTACGCAGAATGTCGAGAATATCCTGTCGATAACCGCCTCGTCCGCTTCTACTCCGGTAATCGACTCCAATCCGCGCAGCGCGGCGCGCAGATCGATCGCCGCGAGATCCAGCGCCGCGCCACAATACCCGCCGCCGCGCAGGCTGGCCGCCGCCTCACGCAATGACCGCGCCGCCGCCTGCGCCGCCTGCGCGTGCCGCGCTCCCGAGAGTATCGCGGATTCCGGAGCCAACGCCAACGCGCGTTTTGCGATCAGATCGCGCACCGCGCCCAACCCTTCGCCCGTTTTCGCGCTGACGCGCAGCCGAGGCACATCCGGCGCTATCGTGTCGAACGCGGATTCATCCGCCGCAACGCCAATATCACACTTGTTAAGCAGGATAATCATCCGGTCCAGCGGCGCGGAGGCCGCAGCCCGCAGTCCGTCCGCCTCAAAAGGAACTGCCGCATCGATCATCATCAACACAAGATCCGCGTTCGCCAGCCGCGCCCGCGCTCGGTTCACTCCTATCGACTCAACCGGATCGACCGTCTCGCGCAGTCCCGCAGTATCCGACAGCCTCACGCGGAGTCCCGCAACCGTCATCTCGGCTGTGAGCACGTCGCGGGTCGTACCGGGCGCGGAATGGACGATAGCTCGATCTTCCTCCAACAGCGCATTGAGCAGCGACGACTTGCCTGCGTTAGGCGGCCCCGCGATAACCGCATCGAGTCCGTCGTCCAGTACGCGTCCCGCACGGGGGTCGCTGGCTTGCATAAGTTTATGCGCGAGCAACTCCGATAAGTCCGCGACGCGCGCGGCAGTTTCCTGTTCCTCGATCTCGTCGGGGAAATCCAGCGCGGCCTCTATCCCGGCCAGCGCGGTTATCAGTTCGTCGGTGACTTCCTTAACAAACCGCGACGCGCCGCCCGCCAGCTGCCGCACCGCCGCGCGCGCCGCAGCTTCGCCTCTCGCGCCAATCAACCGCATCACGGCCTCGGCTTGAGTCAGATCGATCCTCCCGTTTTCGAACGCGCGCCGCGTGAACTCTCCCGGCTCGGCGATCCTCGCGCCCAGCGTCCTCACCACCCGCAACGCCCTATCCATCACGGCTAAACCGCCGTGACAATGAATCTCCGCGACGTCCTCCCGCGTGAATGTTCTAGGAGCGCGCATGAACACAGCCATGCATTCGTCGATGATTTCATTGCTGGAAGGGTCGACCAACCGCCCGTATGTCAGCACATGGCTGGCCAGACTCCCTCCGGAATGCCGGAACATGGCGCGCAGTATCCCCCCCGCGTCCGGACCGCTTATGCGCAGCACCGCGACGCCTCCTATTCCCGGCGGGGTCGCGAAGGCGGCTATCGTGTCAGACATTAAACCTAAACAGCGTAACGTCGCCATCCTTCATCTCATAATCCTTACCCTCGGAGCGGATCAAACCCTTCTCGCGGCACGTGTTCATGCCGCCCTCGCGCATCAGTGTATCGAACGGGACGACCTCCGCGCGAATGAACCCTCGTTCGAAATCCGTGTGAATCTTACCTGCGGCCTGAGGCGCTTTCGCGCCGCGCTTAATCGTCCACGCCCGGCATTCATCCGCGCCCGCCGTCAGGAACGATATCAGCCCCAGCAGCTTGTAGCTGGCCTTTGCGAACCGATCCAGACCGGATTCGCCGATGCCCAATTCCTCTAGGAACATTGTCTTTTCCTCGGCGTCCATTACGGCTATCTCGGATTCTACTCGTGCGGATATGACCATCAGTTCGGCGCCTTCACTAGCGGCCAGCGCGCGAAGCTCTTTGACATAGGGCAGCGCGTCCTCAGGCTTGCCAACGTCGGACTCCGCGATGTTCGCGGCGTAGAGCACAGGCTTGTCTGTCAGCATGAACCAGCCCTTCGCGACCGCCAGTTCATCTTCGGTCATAGGCAGTGTGCGCAGCGGCTTCTCCGATTCGAGATGCGCGATAGCGCGCGCGGCCAGCTCGATCTCGGCGGCGGCCTTCGCGTCACCAGGGCGCGCGGTTTTCTTAGCGCGTTCCAGCCTTTTAGACACCGTCTCCAGGTCGGCGAGAATCAGTTCAAGCGTAACGATGCCTGCGTCGCGCACGGGATCGACGCTGCCGTCCACGTGCAGCACGTTTGGATCCTCGAAGCACCGCACCACGTGTACCAAGGCGTCTACCTCGCGTATATGAGAAAGGAACTTATTGCCTAACCCTTCGCCCCGGCTCGCGCCCTTCACCAAACCCGCTATGTCGACGAATTCCACCAGCGCGTATGTCGTCTTTTTTGGGCGGAATATAGCGGCCAGCGCATCCACCCGGCGATCGGGCACCGCCGCGACGCCCGTGTTAGGTTCGATCGTGCAGAACGGATAGTTCGCAGCCTCCGCGCCGGCTTGGGTGATTGCGTTGAACAGGGTGGATTTGCCGACGTTGGGCAGGCCGATTACGCCGCATTTCATGTTAAGCCTCCAGTGACCGCATGATATTGACGAAGTGCGCGAACACGATCCCCGGTTCTTCCAGCGTCAGATCCCAGCGCTTGACCCACTCCAAAGAGTAAAAGCCCTTGTAGCCGCCCGACTCCATCAATCCGACCGCTTCCTCGAACGGCACGTCGCCGTACCCCGGCAGCGCGTAGCGCAGCACGCCCGCCTCCATCCTCGAATCCTTCAGATGGGCGTGGCGGATATACCGACCCAGATTGTCCCAAGTGACGCGCGGTTTCTCGCCATGATAGCGGTAAGGGTGATGCACATCCCACAGCGCCTGCACCGCCGGGCTGCTTACCTCCTCCAACAACCGCGCCAGCTTCTCGCTGTCGGACCATACGCCGTGCGTCTCCAGCAGCAATATAACGCCAGCCGCTGCGGCTTCCTCGCCAAACTTCTGCGCCTCTTCGCGAACGAAGCCCGCGTCAACCGTACCCATCGGATGAGGAACAGCCGCCGCTCCCATCAATCGGATATATGGCACCCCCAGCGCCTTGGCTAGTTTGATGTACGCCGTAACCTCCTTAGCCGTGCGCGCGGCGGCGTCCCGCTGATGCAGCGTGCATTCGCTGGCCAGGCACGGTATCGTCAGATTCATTCGATCCAATTGGGCGCGGGTGGATGGTATCGCGTCCGGCGCGAACTGGGGTATCGACGGCGCGGATATGTCCTGGCCGATGCCGCGCACTTCCACCCCGTCATAGCCTAGATCACGCGCCGTAGCGGTTATGTCCTGCCAGCTCCAGCGGGGGCAGCCGAGGGTGGAAAAACTGATTTTCATATGATTAACTCCCTTCAAGCAATAGCTCCAAACAATAGATCCATCAGCGTCATCCCGTCTGCGACGTATAGCCCGTACCGCGTAGTCTCCTCGCTGAACGGGCGCGGCGCGCCCGGCTCGCGGCTGTCATAGAGCGCAAACGGCACAGGATCGCCGTCGTGAGCGCCGTTCGACAGCAACGTCAGATGATCGCTTAAAACCAGTATGCGGAAATCCGGATCGACGTCCGGCAGTCTCGCCAGCAAGGGCAGCACTATCCTTGCGTCGAATCGGCGCAGCGACTCCAGTTTGGCCTCGACATCCTTCGCGTGTGCGCATTCGTCCGGAGCCTCGACGTGCACGCAGCCAAAATCCGCGCCAGCCTTCAGTCCGGCGATCAGCGCATCCACCTTGGCCTCGTAGTCAGTATCAATATCGCCCGTCGCGCCCGGAACGTTGGGCGCGGACAGACCGGACAGCAGCGCGATGCCCTTCATCAGCGGCACCGCCGTAATGACGGGGCCGGAGTGCCCGTACTTCGCGCCGAAGTTGGGCAGCGCCATCGCGCGACCCGCCGCCCATGGCCATATGCAGTTAGCGGCGCGATCCCCGCGCTTGATATTAAGCGGGTGTTTGCGCAACGTATCATACGATGCGCTCATCAATCGGGTTAACTCGCCGGCGCGGTTTCCCTTCGGCAGATAACCCGCGATCGGCTGACCCAGTATCATGTGCGGCTCGCCCAATATAAACGGTTCGTCGTCGACGCGGTCAAACACGCCCATCTGCCTGAATGTCGGCGACTGATGGATCGTGAACCCCGTTTGACTGGCCAGCGCCGAAAACGTCTCGTCCTCGAGCAGCGCGCGCGTCAGTTCGAGCGCTTCCTCACCCTCTATGCCGCAGCCATTGTGCGACTTCATAACCGCGCGCTCAAACGCGTCAGGGTTGGCAGGATCAGGCGTAACGGAGCACAGGTTAACGCGCAGCGCGGCCTCCCCCTCACGCAGCTCTATGCCCGCGCCGGCAGCCTCAAGCGCGGCGCGGCCCTTGTATTCACGCTTGACGTCGTTGCCGAATATGGTAAGTATAGCGGTGTCGCTGCCCGGCGCGACCCCAACCGGCACCGTGCGCGCCTGACCCATCAAGCCGCCCGCCAACCGTGCGAATCCGGGCAAATCCAGCGCCATATACGGGGTCTTATTATCAAGCTCGGCAATCGGCTTATCTGCGGAGCCGTCAGGTATCAATAGTATGTATCGCATAGCCAGTCCTCCAATGAAATGGATTATAACACAACCGGCCGCCCCGTACCAGCGCGACGGGAGGTAACCGGGCGCGTAAACCTCGCCGCTTTTCGATCGTTTTTTTACCCCGCCATTCAAATCCGGGTTGCCCAACCGCTTGTGAATAGCGTATAATCTATTCGGCGTTAAGCCGGATAGGAGTGATGCGCGTGCGCCGATACTTTACATCGGAGTCGGTGACTGAGGGGCATCCGGACAAACTGTGCGATCAGGTCGCGGACGCTGTGCTGGATGAATTGC
Organism: Oscillospiraceae bacterium; assembly: GCA_031282605.1. Taxonomy (GTDB): domain Bacteria; phylum Bacillota; class Clostridia; order Christensenellales; family Aristaeellaceae; genus BNUH01. The sequence goes on along the minus strand of JAITDK010000314.1, from coordinate 1,636 downwards.
TGCGGGAAGATCCCGCCTCGCGTGTGGCGTGCGAAACATGCGCCACAACGGGTATGGTGCTGGTGATGGGCGAGGTGACAACCACTGCCGGCATAGACTTAGAGGGCACCGCGCGTCGTGTGATGCGCGATATAGGCTATACGAATTTGGGGATAGGATTCGACGCGGATACGTGCTGCGTGCTTACCACGCTGCATGGTCAGTCGCCGGATATAGCGCGGGGCGTGGACGCCTCGCTGGAGAGCCGTGTCGCGGGAGGCAGGGAGATCGGCGCGGGCGACCAAGGCAGCGTGTTCGGCTACGCGTGCGACGACACGCCTGAACTGATGCCGCTGCCTATTACGCTGGCGCACCGCGTGGCCAAGCGTCTCGCCGCCGTTCGCAAGGACGGCACGCTGCCGTGGCTTCGCCCTGACGGCAAGACACAAATCACAGTCGAGTATGACGGCGACACGCCGCTTCACGTGGATACGGTCGTCATATCCGCCCAGCATGATCCGGACGTATCGCATGATGAGATTGAGTCGCGGATAATAGAACGCGTCGCACGCGAGTCGATCCCATCCAATCTGCTGGATGACCGGACGAAATACATAATAAATCCCACGGGTCGGTTCGTAATCGGCGGGCCGATGGGCGACACGGGCTTGACGGGTCGCAAGATAATCGTCGACACATACGGCGGAGCGGCTCGGCATGGCGGCGGCGCGTTCTCCGGCAAGGATCCCACGAAGGTCGATCGCTCGGCGGCGTACGCGGCGCGATACCTGGCCAAAAATGCCGTCAAAGCGGGATTGGCTAAACGCTGCGAGATACAGATAGCTTATGCCATAGGCGTCGCGCGTCCGGTATCCGTCTACGTAGACACGTTCGGCACGGGCACGCTCCCCGATGAGAAACTGGCCGCGTTGCTGTCGGAGAGGTTCGACCTGCGTCCCGGCGCGATTATAGAGGCGCTCGACCTGCGCCGCCCAATCTACCAACCGTTGGCGGCCTACGGCCACTTCGGCCGCGAGGATTTAGACGCGCCGTGGGAATCGCTTGCGCTGGCCAGGCACATACTATAATACATGCAAGCACTAAAGGCGCGGGTCGACGAGATCGTGTTCCGTAACCCTGAGAACGGGTTCACGGTGCTGTCAGTTCGCCCGGATAGGGCGGATGGATCGCCCGGCTCCAGCCGCGAACGGGTCAGTGCGGTCGGATCGCTGCCCGCGCTGACGGTAGGCGAATCGATCACGTTCTCAGGCGAGTGGCATGAGCACGCGCAGTACGGCCGCCAGTTCCGCATATCATCCTGCGAATGGAACAAACCCGAGACGGCGGACGCGCTCGAACGCACGCTGGCTTCCGGCTGGATAAAGGGAGTCGGCCCGCGCACGGCCAAGCAAATCGTCGAAACGTTTGGAATGGACGCTTTGGACGTACTGCAATTCGCGCCGGAAAAACTGGAGCGGCTGCCCGGTATGGGCAAGAAGCGCGCGCGGATGATTGCGGAATCGTTCCACGAGCAGCACGACATGCGCGAGGCGATGGTGTTTCTGCAGGGTTTCGGCATCCCGCCTAAACTGTCGATGCGGATATTCAAGGTATACGGAGAGAAGTCGACCGCCGTCATCCGTCAGAATCCTTACAG
>JAITDK010000246.1 GCA_031282605.1 Oscillospiraceae bacterium | reverse complement strand
GACTCGGTTCCCGGCACGCCCGCCGGTATAGGATCGCGCAGCCGCGCGCCGAGAGTGGCCGCTGCCTTCCGCGCCGCCGGGTACTCGTCCACAACCGCCGGGCCTTTGTGCGCGATCATCAATCCCCCCGCCTTGAGCAGGGGGATCGTCATCTCCATCAGCACAGCCAGCGGCGCGACCGCGCGGCTGAATGCGATATCGTACGCGCCGCGATTCTGTCTCTCCCTGCCGAAATCCTCCGCCCGCGAGTGCGTTACATCCGCAATTAAGTCCAGCTCGCGCACTACCCGGCGCAGAAACGCGCACCGCTTCTCCAGCGAATCCAGCAGCGTGAAGGTTATATCGGGCCTGGCTATCGCCAGCGGCACGCCGGGGAACCCTGCCCCGGAACCGACGTCCACCGCGCGCGAATAGGACAGCCCCAGCGTCAGCGGCGTCAGCGAATCCAGATACAGCCGCTGTATGTAATCAGGCGCGTCCAGGTCGCGCGTCAGATTCTGCCGCTGATTCTCATCGCGCAGCATCGCGTCATACAGCGCGAAGCGTTCAAGCGCGCCGGGCTGGAGCGTGATCCCCATCCCGGCGCAGCCATTGACAAGCGTTTCCTCAAACGCGGATCGCGATTCCGACACGATCCGCTACTCCGCGCCCAGCATCGCGGCGCCGATTATCCCGGCGTCGTTGCCCAGCACGGCCAGCTCTATCGACGCGTGCGGCAGGGTCTTAAAGAATATGTAGCTCGGCAGCGCCAGCCTCACCGCGTCCAGCAGGAACGCGCCCGCGCGCGATACGCCGCCGCCGAGCACGACCATATCAGGATCGATGAAACTGATGATCGTGTTGATCCCCTGCGCCAGGTAATGGACATATTGATCGAATACCATCATCGCGGCGAGATCGCCAGCCTTCGCTTGATCGACGATCAGTTTGCCCGTTAGATTGGCGGGATCGTTGTTCGCCGCCTGCGCCAAGCCGCTGTACGGGTGGGTGCGTATAACCTCGCTGGCCAGGCGAGTCATGCCCGTCGCCGAAGCGTAGCGCTCCAGGCACCCGCGCTTGCCGCAGGTGCACATCTCGCCTCCCGCGATAAACGTCAGATGACCCAGCTCGCCGCCGACACCGTGAGACCCGGTATATATCTTCTTGTTGATTATGACGCCGCCGCCCAGACCCGTGCCCAGCGTCAGGAACACGCTGTTGGGCACGCCCGCGCTGACGCCCGACACAGCCTCGGCCAGCCCCGCTACGTTGGCGTCGTTATCGATATACAGCGGCCTGTCTATCGCCGCGCGGAACGCCCGCTCCAGCGGCACGTCATGCCAGCCCAGGTTTGTGCAGAACACGACGACGCCGTTGATCGCGGTGCCTGGCACACCTACGCCGATCGACCGCAGATCGTCGACAGTGCAGCCCGCCTCCGTAAGAGCACGCTTTGACAGCGCTATCATATCCTCGACGACAGGCTGCCACGGACGTTCGGCGAATGTTGGGGTCTCGATCTTGTACAGCAGCTTCCCCTCGTCAGTGACGACTCCGGCGGCTATGTTCGTGCCGCCCAGATCGATGCCGATTCTTACCATATGACTATGACCTCCTTGTCGCCTCGTTCACACAAGGCGTGGATTGAAACTCGCTTACCATCGATATCAACCGCTTGTCCAGTTCCACCGCCGCGTTGTATCCGGTTTCCTTGAGCGTGTAGTTGCGCGCCGCGACCTCGATTACAATCGCCAGATTGCGCCCCGGCTGCACCGGGATCACCATCAGCGGGGTCTGCACGCCCATGATCGTGCTGTGTTCCGTCGTCAGCCCCAGGCGGTCATACTCGCGATCCCTTACCCACATCTCCAGGTGGATCACCAGATCGATCGTCTTGGAGCGCACGACCGCGCCTATGCCGTACATCGCGCGTATATCGATTATGCCGATGCCGCGGATCTCCATAAAGTGACGCACCATCTCCGGTGCTTCGCCCACCAAGCGCTGGTCCGTCACCTTGCGCACATCCACAACGTCGTCGGCGACCAGCTGATGGCCGCGCTTGACCAGCTCCAATGCGGACTCGCTCTTGCCCACGCCGGATTCGCCGGTGAGGAGGATGCCCACGCCGTAAACGTTCACCAGCACGCCATGGAGGGTCTGTCTTGGCGCGAGCTGCGCGTTCAGGTACAGTATAGCGCTGCTGACGAACCGCATGGTCGACAGCGGGCTTTGATACACGGGCACGTCCTTCGCCCTCGCGAACGTCTCCATATCCGACGGGCAGCGCAGACTGCGGCACAGTATGATGCACGGTATGTCGTACGAGAAAAACCGCTCCAGCCGCTCGTGCCTCACATCGGGCGGCAGGCTCTCCAGATATGTCATCTCCACGCGACCGATAACCTGCGGCCCCTCATGCGGGAAGTATTCGTAAAAACCCGCCAGCTGCATACCCGGTCGATTTAGATCAGTGGCCTTGATATCCCAACCCTCGCGCGTGGAGGATACCAGCACCTCCAGGTTCAGCGCGTCGACAAAACGTTTTGCTTGTATCATTGTCTATCCTTGTTATCCTTTCATTCCCTTCCGGAATGAATCACCCTATCAAGCCTTGAGCCAGCAGCTCTTCCAAGAAAGCCGCCGGCCCGCAATCCACGCACGAGCCGCATACGTGGGTCGCGCGCTCCTTCACCACGTCCCGCGCGTTTGAAACCGCGACGCTCACGCCCGCCCACTCCAGCATAGGCAGATCGTTGATCGAGTCCCCGAACGCCAGCGCGCCCGCCGCATCGAAACCCAGCGTCTCCGACAGATACCTAAGCGCGTTTCCCTTGGACGCGTCCAGGCTGGCGATCTCGAGAAACTGCGGCTCGGACGTGGTCCAGCACAGCGCTCCGCTGAACGCCTCCCGCGCCTCGGCAAGCAGCGCGGCAACGCGGGATGGTTCATCCACACCCAGCAGCTTCACCGCGGGTTTGTCGATGAACACCGTCATATCGTCCACCTTGCGGCACGGCAGACCGGACGACTTGGTGTAAGCGTCGGCATACGCGCATTCCTTTTCGTACACGAATCCGCCTTCCTCGTACGCTTGGACATACACGTCTCGCTCGCGCAGCCAGCGTATCGCCGCGCGCGCCCGTTCCGGCTCCATCAGCGTCTCATGAACCGCCGCGCCGCCGCCGTCGAATACCTGCGCGCCGTTGCACGCGATATAATGATCATCCGCGCGGATATCGCCGCACAATTCCTCGACATACGGACGCATCGATGCGCCGCTGCGTCCCGACGATATGATAATCCTCGCGCCCGCCGCGCGCGCGGCGCGAAACGCCGCGACCGTTCGCGCGGCCAGGCTGAATGTCGTTCTGGGAACCAATGTGCCGTCCAGGTCGGATACGATGGTATGAATCCTTTTCATGTCAGCCTATCTGCGGCAGCGACGCGGCGGCGATGCTCTGCCCGACGCGGCGGCTGGATTCGTCCGGCAGATGAAGCGTCAGCTTCGACGCCAGCGCGGGATCGACCGCCGCCAGCGTCCTGCGCGCCTCGGCCAGCACACGCTCGCCGCCGACGCCGGAGGTCACACGGCCTAGTATCAGCACGTGCTTGATCTGATAAAACCGCGCGTACCACGCCAGTTCCCACCCCAGATACACGCCGATTGTGTCGAATATGGCCAGCGCGCCTTCATGGCCGTTTGCGGCCTCGGATTGCACCGCCTTGAGTTTTTCGGCGGGCGTCAGCGTCTCGGCCAGGCGCAGGCCGGCAGCGGGCGCGAGTTTCGCTGCGGCATCCTGCGAAAAATACTTTACGCCGCAGCCTATGTCGCCGGACCATTCGTCAACCATCGCGCCGGGATTAAAATCGACCGGCACAAACGCCAGTTCGTTCAGCCAACCGGTTATGTTGCCGTCCGGATCGACGAATCCACCAGCCTCGCTGGTGCCCATCGCGATGCCCAGCACGCTGTTCTCGTTCAAGTCCATCGCGCCGGCCAGCGCGGTGACGTCGCCGTCGTTGGCGACTTCAAGCGGAACGTCTCCGACAGCCTTCGCGGCGCGGATATATATGTCGTTGACCTGCGCGTCGAACAGATCCTTGGGTACCTTTAGGAACAGCGAGGCCACGCGCGTACGGTTCGCGACGTATATGCCGGCGCTGCTGACGCCGATCGCGTCAACGCGCGGCATGTGTTCCGCCGCCGAGCGGAACGCGGCCAGTATGCCCTCATAGTGATACGACGGGTCGGACTGGGTCTTCGGATGCCAGACGACCTCCTCGCTGTAGACCGCCTCGCCATCCACTACGGCGGATACCTTGCGGTCGCTGCCGCCCGCGTCGAAGCCTATCCTGCACCCATCCAGGTGTCGACCCACGGTACGCGCGCCGGACCGATCAGCCGGAATCGCGTCCAGAGGGACTTGCTCTACTGTGAACGGCCGTTCGTATACTCCGGACATGAAGTCCATGTCGAACTCGCGCGCGCCGCCTATCCGATACGCGTCCTGCAGATGCGCCACCAGATACTCCGGCGCGGCGACGCGGAATCTGAATCCGCCATACGCCCACAGCATCGTTTTGCTCAGCCGTTCTATCAGCGCTCGGTTGATCCCGCCCCACTCCGATTCATCCTTGTATACACGCAGCTTG
>JAITDK010000190.1 GCA_031282605.1 Oscillospiraceae bacterium | reverse complement strand
AGTTCAAGTTCTACCTGACCGCTTCACCGGAGATTCGCGCAAAGCGGCGCATGGACGAATTGCGCGCGAAAGGTGATATACAACCGTTTGAACGAGTGCTGGCGGACGTAATAGAACGCGATCTGCGTGACAGCACGCGTGAGATCGACCCACTCCGCCCCGCTTCGGACGCTATCATAATCGATACGTCGTATATGACGCTGGGTGAGGAAGTCGAGCGCATGATGGAGATCATTGGGCATAATGTTTAATATGAATAACAGGACTGTGCGTTCGCGGTTGACGTTCTATCGGTTGATGCGCTGGGTCGCGGCGGTGTTTGTGGCGCCGTTTTTCGGCGTTACGGTGGACGGCGCGGAGTTCATCCCCGGTGATCGGCGTTTCATATTGATGAGTAATCATATCAACTCTTGGGATCCGATTATGCTGGCCGTCGCGGTCAAGCGGTGGGAACTGAGCTTCATGGCCAAGGAGAGCTTGTTCAGGTTCCCGCCGCTAGCGTGGGCGCTGAAGCGTTTGAACGTGATAAAAGTGATGCGCAGCGGTACGAATCTGTCGGCGATGCGCGAGGCTCTCGCGCGGCTTCGCGAAGGTCGCTGCGTCGGCATATTCCCCGAGGGGCATCGTTATCAGTCGGGCGGGGTTCATCCATTTGAAACGGGCGTAGCGATGCTGGCGCTGAACACCGACGCGCCTGTGCTTCCTGCTTACGTATCGGGGGAATATGGATTTCGCAAAGGCGTGCACATACGCTTCGGTCCGCTGATTCAATTGGATGATTTGAGGAAACTACCCAAAGATAGCGATACGATAACGTGGCTGCAGCATAGGTTGACGAGGAGACTAGTAAATTTATCCAAAAATACGCCATGAACTTTTCCGTCTCATTTTCATTAAAGCGCGTCATAACGGCAGGAATTTCTAACCGGACGCAGAATAAGCAGAAAATGAAGGGGTGTAACCTTATCATATAGTGGGTGGTGTGACGCAGACGTTACGGGTTGGCAAGCACGCGGGGTTTTGCTCTGGCGTGCGCAACGCGGTACAGATAGCGCAGGCCGCCTCACGGAAGCATCCGGATGAGCCATGCGCGACGTTGGGTCCGCTGATACATAACCCCCAGGTATTGGAGCAGCTCGCACAAGAAGGCGTGCGCACGTCTCAAGGGCTGGATGATATCGATTCGGGAACGGTGGTCATACGTTCGCACGGCGTGGGCAAGGCAGCGCTGGACGCCTGCTACGCTAAAGGCTTGATCGTCGCGGACGCGACTTGCCCGCATGTCAAGCGGATGCATCGGATGGTCGCTCAAGCGGAACCGGGATTGCCCGTCATAATAGTCGGGCGGGCCGATCACCCGGAGGTGCAGGGTACGGCCGGATGGGCGCAAGGCCCGGTGACGGTTGTCGAATCAGTCGAGGCCGCTGAGTCGCTACCCGAGATGCGAAGCGCGCTGGCCGTGGCGCAGACCACTATACCTGATGGATTATACCGCTCGATTCTACGCGCTCTGGAGCGGCGGGCAGAGCGGCTGATTGTACTGGATACCGTTTGTCCGGCGACGGCGATGAGACAGGCGGAGGCGCGAGAGTTGGCGCAATGGGCCGATGTGATGCTGGTAGTGGGCAGCGGCTTATCCTCCAACACGCGCGAACTGTACGAAACATGCCGAGCGCGATGTCCCAGGACGATACTAATTGAAAGTCTGGACGACATCCCCGAAGATATAAGAATGGACTCAGTAGATTCAGCGAATTTAGACGATTCGGCGAGTCCGATAGATAATAGTCCGGCGCGGCCGAAGGCTGAATTGAACGTGGGAATCACCGCTGGCGCGTCCACGCCGGATTGGTTATATAAGGAGGTTGTGAACCGCATGAACGACAAGGAGAACGTAACCCAGACAACAGTTGATCCACAGGCGGTAAAGTCCGTCAACCCGGTCGACGCGCCGAAGGACGCTTCCGCAGACGCCGACGCCAACGCAAGCTTTATGGCCGACATCGAGGCGACGCTGGTCAAGATCCGCCCAGGACAAACGGTGACAGGCACGGTCGTGCAGGTGACCGAAGACGAGATCTGCGTTAATATCGGCTTCAAGTCGGACGGGCTGGTTAAGCGCGGCGATCTGATCAACAAGGACGTGAAGGTCGGCGACGAAATCGACGTCGAGGTGATCAAGGTCAACGACGGCGAAGGCAACGTGCTGCTCAGCCAGCGCAATGTCGTAAGCCGTAAGAATTGGGACGCGCTGATGGCCAAGTACGACGCCAATGAGTTTATCGACGGCGTCGGCAAGGAGGCCGTCAAGGGCGGACTGATCGCTAACGTTCTGGGTGTGCGCGCGTTCATTCCGGCGTCTCAGCTCTCCCAGCGCTATGTCGATAAGATCGAGGACTTCGTGGGCAAGCCAATGAAGCTGAAGATCATCGAGGTCGACCGCTCCAAGAAACGCATTGTCTGCTCGCGCAAGGCGGCGATCGCCGAGGAAGTGGCATTAAAAAAGAAGGAAGCCTGGAGCCGGCTCAACGAGGGCGAGGTCATCACGGGCACGGTGCGCCGTCTGACGGACTTCGGCGCGTTCGTGGACATCGGCGGCGTGGACGGACTCGTGCACGTGACCGATCTGTCATGGGGGCGCGTGCGTCATCCCAGCGAGGTCGTTCAGCCCGGGCAGGAGATCCAGGTCAAGGTGCTGGCGCTCGATCCCGAACGTGAACGCATCCAGTTGGGCTACAAGCAGACCCAGCCGCGTCCGTGGGACGTCGCCGAGGAGAAATACCCGCCGGGTCTGATCGTGGAGGGCAGGATAGTCCGCACGACTACGTTCGGCGCGTTCGTCGAGTTGGAGCCGGGTCTGGATGGACTGGTGCATATATCGCAGTGCGCGCTGTCCAGGATCGCCAAGGTTGAAGACGCGGTAGAGGTAGGTCAGGTTGTGCGCGTGAAGGTGCTGGGCGTCGACCCCGTCGCCAAGCGCATCAGCCTGAGCATCCGCGCCGTTCTGGAGGACGAGGCGTTCATCTACTCTAACGATATCCCGGGCGAAGGATTCGACACGACGTACAGCGACGAGGTCGGGCTGGCGGAATAATTACGGCGGACGGCTCCTGGCTTCCGACGGAATCGTAGGGGCTAGGCGCTTGGCTTATTAGCACTCCCGTTTGTGGAGTGCTAATTTGTTATTGACAACAATCCTCTCGCATACTAAAATATAGCCGATGAAGGTCAGACAAAATCAATATAAACGGGAGGCTATCCACGATGAGCGAGAGCGGAACCATCTCCATACACGCGCAGAATATTATGCCGATCATAAAAAAATGGTTGTATTCAGATAAGGATATATTCATCCGCGAGATGATCTCAAACGGCTCGGATGCGATCGTCAAGCGTCAGCTCGCGCAGCCGGAATTCCTCGGTCAAGGCACGATCCACGTTCAGGTGGACGAAGCGGCAGGCGAACTGCGCTTCATCGACAACGGCGTGGGCATGACCGCAGACGAGGTTAGGAAGTACATCAACCAGGTGGCGTTCTCCAGCGCGGAAGAGTTCCTCAAGCAGTATGAGGGCGCGGAAAAGAGCGGTATCATCGGACATTTCGGACTGGGATTCTACTCGGCGTTCATGGTGAGCAAGAACGTCGCTATTGACACGCTTTCATATCAGGACGGCGCGCAGCCGGTGCGCTGGACCAGCGCCGATGGACTGTCGTTTGAGATGACCGAAGGCGCGCGCGATACGGTTGGCACGACGATCACACTGACGATACAGGATGAGGAGCACGAGTTCCTGCACATGCACCGCGTGCGAGAGGTTCTGGAGCGTTACTGCGCGTTCATGGCGATACCCATCTATCTGGAAGACTTGGCGAAGAAGGATGAAGACAAACCCAATGATTCAGCAGGCGAGTCCCTGGATCATGACGAGGATACAAACGAAGACGAGCTGACCGCCGAGGAAGAAGAGGAACTGGCCAAGGAAGCCGCAAAACTGGAAGGCCTCTCCGATGAAGAGATGGAGAAGGAACTGGAGCGGATTACGGCCGAAATGGAGGCCAAGGAATCCGAGCACGGACATCATCATGACCACGATGACCACGATCACCATGATGATCACGATCACCACAATGATCACGATCACCACGATCACCATCATGATCATGACGCGCAGCCTAAACCCATCAACGATACGCATCCGCTGTGGCTGAAGGATCCCAAGGAAACGGATGAAAAGGAGTATAAGGACTTCTATTACAAGGTGTTCCACGAGTATGAAGCGCCGCTGTTCTGGGTTCATCTGAACGTAGATTACCCGTTCCGGCTCAAGGGGATATTGTATTTCCCGAAGCTTAAGCAGGAGTTTGCCGGTATCCAGGAAGGCCCAATCAAGCTGTTCAGCGGGCAAGTGTTCGTTGCGGACAATATAAAGGAGGTCATACCCGAATTCCTCACGCTGCTCAAGGGAGTGATAGACTGCCCCGACCTGCCGTTGAACGTGTCTCGTTCATTCCTGCAGAACGATGGCTACGTCAAGAAGCTGTCCTCGTATATCACGCGCAAGGTAGCCGACCGTTTGACCTCGCTGTTCAATAACGAGCGGGCGAACTTTGAGAAGTACTGGGAGGACATACACCCGTTCATCAAGTACGGCTGCATGAAGGATGAGAGCTTCTATGACAAGGTAAAGGATGTATTGATATATAAGACTACGGACGGCGCGTTCCTGACACGCGCGGAATACCTGGAGAAGAACAAGGAGAAAGCGGAGAACAAGATATTCTACGCCACCGACGAACATCTGCAGGCGACTACCATCGCGCTGTACCAGGATCAAGGGATCGACGTCGCGCTGCTGGATTCGCCGATCGACGTGAACTTTATATCCTTCCTGGAATACAAGGATCAGCAGGTTAAATACGCGCGCGTCGACGCCGATCTATCCGGCTTGGAGAGCAAGGAGGACGGGCTGTCCGTCGATCTGAAGCGGTTGGAAGCCATGTTCCGCGACGCGCTGGATAAGAAGGATCTGGTCGTTACCGTAGAGGCGCTGAAGGATGAGACCGTGCCCGCCGTCGTTCTGGAGGAGGAGCAGATGCGCCGGTTCCGCGATATGTCACGGTTCATGGGGCGTGACATGGGCATGGGTATACCGGCGTCAATCAAGCTGGTGCTAAACTCCCGTAGCCCTGTGGTGGAAGCGCTGTCCGTCCGCGACGCAGGCGAGGCGACCAACGACCTGTGCCGCCAGATATACGACCTAGCCGAGATGGCGCGCCAGCCGCTTGATCCGGATGCGGCAAAGAGGTTCATATCGCGCAGTTATGGCCTACTGGCCAAGCTGATTAAAGCGGTATAACGATTTAGGGCGGCGAGAACGGGAGGGAAGCTCTCTTCCCTCCCCTAGGTTCGTCCTCATTCGTACCCTACGCCGCGCTTGCCGCGCCGCTTTGTCATAAGTAGCGCATCCTTCAGTTACGACGATGCCTTTGAACCCGCCATCAACTTCTGTACCAACTCATTGTTCTTTGGAAAGGTCAACCGCAGGAAGTATGAGCCGTTGCCCTTTAGCCAAGACTTTCTGGTGTAGAAGCGTACGACGTAGTGTTCATCCGGAGAGGTATGCGCCTGCGCCTTGGCTTCGCCGTACTTCAACGCAAGATCAATTAACTCCGGATCCGTTATCAGTCGCCAATTGTCGTTAATCATTGCATATACCCTCCGTTATATAATATAATACACTTCTCGTCATTCGCGCTTTATACTGTGAAGCGAGATATTCACATACGCAAAACACATCCGACGTCCTCGCTTTCTACCACAAAAGGCGACGCATCCGTTCGCAAAACACCCCCATAATTGCCGATTGCAGGCAACCATGCCATTGATTGCCAATAAAGATGACCATCATAGTCTGCTGTGTTTCTTTTTTATGACGCTGATATTAATCAAATATTACTCAAACTATGTACGATACGTTAATTGACTTTTTCCAGGATTTCTGTATAATGACAACATATTGTCATCAAAATGCCGCAGCGACGGAAGCGGGGGCTAGTATATGACGACAGGTAGCGAATGTAGCACAGAGGCGGCTGGGAAAACCAATGGGCTGTTCTATGATAGGCAGCGCCTTCACGCGTTGCTTGAAGACGCCGTCAAGCGGCCGTTGGTGATCGTTACGGCAGGCATGGGATACGGCAAGACCCGCGCCGTGGAATGCTTTCTGCAGAAAGCTGGCATAGACACTACGTGGATTCAGCTGACCGCGCAGTGTAATCTCGCCACGCGGTTCTGGGAGAATTATGTTCACGCCGCGTCCATCGGCAGCGAGGGATACGCAAGGCATCTTATCGAGATTGGATTCCCGGACTCCGACGACACATTCACCAGGTTTGCCTTGCTTACCAGAGGCACGCTCAAGCCTGACCGTCAATACGCCATCGTGCTGGACGACTTCCATTTGATCAACGACGCGTCGGTTCTTCGGTTTGTAGACAGGCTCGCGCACTGCGAACAGCACAATATGCGGCTGATACTCATATCCAGGAGCGTGCCAAGCATCAATTTTCTGGATCTGATGTCGGAGGATCGGTTCGTCAGCGTGGATGAGGAGGAACTGCGCTTCACGGACGCTGAGATCGCGGCGTACTACAGCAGCCAATCGATCCCGCTGGACGAGCGGCATCTGAAGGACATCTACGCCACGACGGGCGGCTGGGCGTTCGCCATCAACCTGCTTGCGCGCTCGCTCGCCAAGTCGCCGGATTATGTCATACCCGCGCTGGGAGCGCTAAAGCAGAACATCTTCAAGTTGATCGAATCCGAGATACTGCAGACTATATCGCCGCGCCTGAAGCGTCTGCTGACCCGACTGTCGCTGATCGACCGGCTGGCCACCGATCTAGTGCGGACGCTGGCCGGGGACGACGCGCTTATGGAGGAGTTGGAGCAGCTTAGCGCGTATATTCGCCATGACTTCTACTTGAACGTGTACCATGTTCACCATTTGTTCATGGATCTGCTAAGCCAGAACCAGAACTGCTTAACGGCTGAGGAAAAATACGACACCTACGCGAAGGCCGCCGAATGGTGCTGCGCGAACGATTTCTACGCCAGCGCGATAACATACTATGAAAACATCAGCGCTTATTCAGATATAATCGCGGTGCTGTTCCGATTCCCGGCGCAGATGCCTCGCGACATGGCCTTGCTTGCCAAGGAGATATTTGATAACGCTCCGGAAAACGTTTTCGACACGGTCGATTTCTCTGCGGTTACCCATGTGCGCGCTTTAGTGGGCGCGGGCATGGTCGATGATGCGTTTCGGTTGGCTGAAAAGTACGCACGCAAATATACCGCCGCGCCGCAGACCGCGTTTGTCGACCGCATGTTGGGCGGGCTGTACTACTGTATGGGCGTGATCCGCCAGCTTATGTCAACCATCGACGGACGATTCGACTTTCACGAATATTTCGCGCTCCAGGATGAGCGCCTAACACGCTCGCCCTTCCCGATCTATCAAAACCAGATTGAGAACAATCAAACCCCGCCGTGGTTTTCCCATGTAGGCGACTCCTCCAAGGGCGCTCCGGAGGCGTACATAGCGGCGTTGGCTGAAGCCGCCAAAAGCGTGGCGCACTGTCTAAAGGGTGGTATGGCTGGCATCGACGACTGCGCGCGCGGGGAATTGGCGTACTACCGGAATGACCTGGGAGCGGCGGAGTCCTTCTTGCGCCAGGGATTGTCGCAGGCGTGGCGCAACAGCCAATATGACATCGCGCACAAGGCACTGACTTACCTAATGCTCATAGCGTTCGCGCAGGGGGATTTGAGCAAGGCGGAGGAAGCGTTGCGCGAAGTGGACTCTCAGCTGGACGAAACTGATTACGGCGCGAGATATATAACCTGCGCCATCACGCGCGCCTATTATTGCTACCTGCTTCGGATGCCGGAGCAGTTCCCCACGTGGCTGCGCGGTCGGATAACACCGTACGGTCACAGCGCGTTTATTGAGAACTATGGCAATCAACTGAAGGTTCGGTACTATTACATAACCAAGCAATACGGCGATCTGTTCGCTTACACCGACGAGATGCTCCAGCGCGAGTCGATACTCTACGGTCGCATAAGCGTACTAGCGCTGACAGCGTGCGCCCGGTATCTGACGAAGGACAAAGCCGCCGCGTTCACCGCCCTGCGTCTCGCCTACTACGACGCGCGTGATAATGGAATCATCATGCCGTTCATCGAGATGGGCAAGGACATGCGCACGCTGGCCGCCTCCGCGCTGCGATCAGGTGATTCCGGGATTCCCGGCGAGTGGTTGGAGACGATTCAGCGCAAATCGTCGGCCTACGCTAAGCAGCAGGCGCATGTTATCGCCGTGTATCGCGCGGCGCACCCGACGAACAACGATGTACCCCTGTCCCAGCGTGAGAAGGAGGTGCTGGTTGATCTGTCGCACGGATTGTCCCGTTCCGAGATCGCCGCTCACCGCCAGATCTCGATCAATACGGTAAAGCTCGTAATCAACTCGCTGTACGACAAACTGGGCGCAAGCAATCTGGCGGATGCGCTGCGTTTCGCAATGGAAAAGAAAATAATGGGATAAAAAGAATGCGCTTTCTGATTGCAGAAAGCGCAAAAAGGCGGCATAGAGGGTTTTGCGCCCTAATAATCGCCCCCAAGGGGGAGATACTCCCCCTTGTAATCCTCGATGCCGGAAGCGGCTGCTGTTGGATTATTTGGTACGCTTGGGAGTGTCCGAAGGTACATGGCTGTCAGCGTTGAGGCACTATCTCCAGCCAGTAACCGTCGGGATCCTCAATAAAATAGATGCCCATACCCTCGTTTTCATAGCAGATGCAGCCCATCTCTTTGTGCAGTTTGTGCGCGGCGCTGAAGTCGTCAACTACGAAGGCTACATGCAGTTCGTTCTCGCCTAGGTCATATTTTTGCGGATGATCCGTCAGCTGGGTCAGTTCTAGAAGGTATTCGGACTTTTCGTCGCCCATGAATACAATGGTGAAGCGACCGTCGGACGCAACGCTGCGTCTCGTTTCCTTGAGTCCGAGAGCTTTCTTGTAGAACGTTACGGCGGCGTCCACATTGGCCACGTTGAAGTTGGTGTGCGCTATCCTGAATGTCATGCGCTCGTCTCCTCTGTATGTTAATGGGTGTTACGGCGGTCTATGGATGGAGCACGCGCAGGACGCCGGAGGCGTCTTTGGCGGCTTCGACGGTCTCGCCCGGTTTGGTTAGAGGTATAACCGTTGTGCGCCGTTCGGCGTTGCGGCGCGAGAATTCCATTGCGACGTCGGCGCGGCCCTGGAAGTGCATCGGGAAGAACAACGACGGCTGCACCCTTGCGATAAAGTGCACCGCCCCCGCGTCATACATCACGCCTTGACGCGGATCAACAGGGAAGAACGCCAAATCGACGTGCGCCCCATATATGGGTTCCATCGCGGCATAGAACGCGGTCTCGGCTTGCTCAATCTCACGCAGCGTAGATTCGTCGCGCCAGTGCCATAGATTCAAGTCACCCGCGTGAAAGAGCTTTATTCCCGTCGTGTGGCCGGTCTCATCACCCGCTCCATGCCAGTCGATCATGAACGAGACGCCCAGATCCGTGGAGTCGCGCGCGGTGATGGTCATGTCCGGGAGCAGCCGTGTCTCGCCTGGGGCGAGTTTATAACCCGATGGCGCGTCGTCAATCTCGTAGCTTAAGATATAGTCGATCCCCTTGTGCCCCATCCACTTGAATATGTCCCGGACATAATGGTCACTGTGGCTATGGCTGGCGAATACGCGCACACGCTCGAACGTCTTCAGCGACTCAGGGGTCACGTATCCGCCAGGGAAGCGCTCGGATGACGCCGGTGTCTCGCGGTTCGGCGCGTGACGAGCGTAGTCGAATATCAGCGCCGTCCTGTCGGTATAAACGGCGAATGCGCTGTGTTCCAGGTATGTTACATGGATGTTTTGCGCCATACTAGTCCCTCCATGGTGTCATTGTACACTATCATCGCCACTTGTCAACACCATACTTGATTTGTGCGGGCAGCTCGCTCCATTTTGACAAAAAAACAGGCGTTTGGCATTCGTTTGCGCTCCACAATGAGAATGATACGGAATCTTGTAAAATATATGAGTTGGATGAGCGGGAATAAGGTGCGTTGACTGTTCGTGCTTCTGTTTAACCATTGATTGCGCGGCCGGGGAGTTTTTGTTAGAATATATATGCGCACCTGTTTAATACTTAACCGCGCGGATCATACTTGAATATGAGGTGATCGTATGCGATCAATCCGCAAAAGCGCGGCGATGCGCGCACAGGTGATGGTCGAACAGATGGAGCGGCTGGGTCTGGCCGAATACGTGCAATATATGCAGAACAAACGCAGGTTGGTTTGGACTAACTTCCTGGCTGGGGTGTCGCGTGGGCTAGGGATAGCAGTGGGTTTCTCGATACTGGGCGCGGTGTTGATCGCTCTGCTGCAGCGACTGGCTGTGGCGAATCTGCCGGGTATAGGCGACTTCCTGGCGGATGTCGTGCGTATGGTGCAGCGCAAGCTGTAGCCGGAACTTGTTAAAGGTGCGGATAAGAAGCAGGATTAGGAAGCGAAAGATGAGGTGCCCGAATGTTCCTGATAGCGGCGCTGACATTCGCGGCGGATCGTATTGTCAAATATTGGGCGTACACCACGCTGCGCGGGATGCCCGGCGGTACGTACGAATGGCTGCCCAATATATTCCACCTGCGCTACGCGACGAACGACGGCGTGTCGTTCGGTCTGCTAAGCGGCAAGATGGAACTGCTGGTTCTCATTCAGTTGTTCCTGTGTGCGGCGCTGGTGATAGTGCTGATAAAGAAGCGCGCTGCGCCGTTGTTGCCGCGTCTGGCGGGATGGGTTACGTTAGGCGGGGCGCTAGGTAACCTGTATGATCGGCTTAGGTATGGGTATGTGATAGACTTGTTTGAGATACGGTTGTTCAGATTCGCTATATTTAATGTTGCGGATGTATGTTTATGTGTGGGGATAGGAGCGTTTGCGCTGTGGGCGCTGCTGCACCGGGAGCAATGCGAGTGTGAATCGGATGTGCGACCGTGATTTTATGTGGATCATACCCATGCGTAACAGACTATCCAGGTACAACCGGCAATCCGAAGCCGGTAGACTGTGTATCACGTTGGTCCAGGCGAAGCCTGGTCAGGTTTCGAAAGGGCGGATAGCCCTTCGCAGGGTCAGGGACGCGGCGCATCCGCGCCTTCGGGAGTGGGACTCACGTCCCCCTCCCGACCTCCCCCCG
>JAITDK010000112.1 GCA_031282605.1 Oscillospiraceae bacterium | reverse complement strand
TGCTTTCATAGATACCTCCGTCTTCTCCAAACGATGAATCCGCGGCCGAATATCGCGAGCGGCACAATGACTACAGTCAGCAGACCGATGAAGTTCGCTTTGTATCCGGGAATCTGCAGTTCGCCTGTCCGATACTCGCGTATCTCCACTTCGTCGACGCTATCGGTCAGCAGCCAGTTAACGACGCTCTCGGTGAAATACATATTCGTGACAAATACGGCTGGATTCCGCTCTTTGACTACATCCGACAGGTATTCGGCGGATCCGGCGGCGAAAAGCTTTCCGCCGCCCTTCGCGGCTGCGGCGAGCGGCGCGCCGTCGTCCGCCTCCGCCAGCGTCAACGTGCTTTCGCCTGTAACTTCTAAGGCGCGCGCCGACGGCAGGTACAGTCCGAAGAACGCCAGCGGAATCACTTCGCTTTCGGTAACGTCAAGCATCTGCTCCTTGTATTCCGCGTTGCGCAGCCCAATCGAATAATCCACAAGGAGGGCCTCCCAATTGGGGAAGTCGCCGTATTCGACGAACGCTCCGATAGACCCGCCCCGCGACAGATAGCCGCGCAGCTCGGCCAGCTGAGGTTCGGTCAGATCGTTTTCCGGCGCGAGGAACAAAAGGGATATAGCGTTGTCCGGTATGCCGCGTCTGTCCAAGTCCAATGACGATGCGGCGTAACCGGTTTTCTGAATTACTGCCTGCAATTCGTTGTACGCGTCCGGCGCGTCGGCAATAAGGTAGACGGTGTCGCCGCGCGTCTCAGCGACGCCGCGTATCGTTTCGGTTAAAACGCGCTCGGCGGTCGATCCTGTTACGAACCAAGCGGACGTCTTGCCGTCAAACTGCATCTGGAACAGATCGCCGTACACGAGTTTCTTTCCCTTCGCGCCGTTCGTCACATAAAAATTGTTCTTGCGCAGACCGATCGTACCGTCCGGGTCAAGCGCGGAAATGATGCCGGTGTCTACGTCGGGATCGCGGTACTCAACGAATATATGCCCGCCGGGCGCATTCTTGTATGCTTCCAGCAGTTCGCGTATCTCCTGATAATCCCGGTCGGCCTTCCCGTCGTCAAATAACGCGTAGATTGTTATGTCGCTGGACAATTCCAAAAGCACGCTGCGCGTCGCTTCCCCGATGGAGTATCTGCGCCCTTCGGAAAAATCAATCTTCATAGGGAACAGACTCGCGAGAAGGTTAAGCGCGAGCACAATCGCCAGCGTCGATACTGCGGACAATCGCGCCCAGTTTGCGCCGTTCTTAATCCCTCGATTGCGGCGGGACGTGAGCAGCCACGCTGTCAGATACAGGAACAGGAACGCGAAACCGACGAAGTATATAACGCCGCCTAAGCTGAATACGCCGCGCCCGAACTCGTCAAACCGGGAATAAGGCGACACGAACGCCAGTATCTTTGAGCCTATGCCGCCCAACGCCGCGCTGACAGGCCGCATCATCAACAGCGCCAGCAGCGACACGAAGCTGATGATCGCCGCCACGACCTGGCTTTCCGTCAGCGCGGATGCGAATATGCCCAGCGACGCTATCGCCGCGCCCAACAGCGCCAGACCTGTATAATGGCCAAGCAGCGACAACGGGTGCAGCGGCGTGAACAGCAGCAGTATAAGCGGGAAAAGCAGAGTCAGCGCAATGATGATCACTAACAGAATCAACACCGCGAAAAACTTGCCCGCCACAATACCTGAGATGTTGGTCGGCGAGGTGAACAGCAGCGTCTCCAGACCGCTGCGCCGATCTTCCGCGATGATTCGCGAGGTAAGAATTGGCACGATGAATATGAGCAGCGTGCCCATCGCGGAGTAGAGCGCGCTCAAATCGCCGCTGTGCCCGCGTATGTTGTCCACGCTGTAGTACACGGCCGATATAAGGAAGAACAGACCGCCTACCGCATAGGATGCGGACGAATGCAGATAGGCGCGCAGTTCGTGTTTCAACGCCGCTTTCATATAGCTGTTTCCCTTTCCGCTTGCGCGACTAGGCGCACGAACGCGTCCTCAAGCGTAGACGTTATCGGCGACAGCGTGAAATCAGTCAGGCCGCCGTTCCTCAGAGCTGCGGTGATTTCGTTTTGATTCGCCGCCGCGGTCAGCCGATAACCGCCCGCGACGGTTCCCGCCACTTCATCCGGCCTGCCGTCCGCAAGGACGTTCCCTTTGTATATGATCACCACGCGGTCGCAAACAGACTCAACCTCCGACAATATGTGCGAACTGAACAGCACCGTATGTTCCTGACCCAACTCGCGCACGAGCGCTCGAATTTCAATCAACTGCGACGGGTCAAGCCCGACGGTCGGTTCATCCAGTATCAACACTTCCGGGAAGCCGATGAGCGCCTGCGCGATACCGACGCGCTGACGATATCCTTTGGAAAGGTTACGGATCAGCCGCCAGCGTACTTCCTTTAGCCCGGTCAGCTCAACGGCGCGATCCAACCCTCGCTGCCGTTCGGTTTTGGGAACCTTCTTCAAATCGCCTGAAAACTCCAGGAATTCGGCTACGGTCATATTGACGGCCAGCGGCGTATGCTCCGGCAGATAGCCGAGACGTTTCTTCGCCTCGTATGGCGATTCGTCGATGTCCACGCCGCATATCTTCACGGAACCACCCGTCTTGGGGATGTAGCCGGCAATGATATTCATCGTTGTGCTTTTCCCCGCGCCATTCGAGCCGAGCAGTCCGAGCACCTGCCCGTGTTCCGCTGTGAAGTCCACTCCGCGCAGAGCGTTAATCTTGCCATATGTTTTCGTAAGACCCGATACCTCGACCATGAGACATCCTCCTATGGTTGGGTGAATACGACGTTTGGTTCGGGCAGTTGGTTCGTGGACAGCCCTTCTATGAACGCGGCCTCTATCTTCGTTACGTGGATACCATTCAGATAATGCGTTACACGTGATAGGTCGGTTTCGGGGATCAGCAGCTCGTCTTCCGCCGCCGGGATGTTATTCACCGCGTAGCCGCTGACCGTCACGGTAACGTTGTTCTTCCATTCGACGGGCAGCGCGTTCAGGAACGCGACGGTCAGTTCCTTGCTCGCGCCGTCGAAGCATAGGAACGTCTCGACGGCGGTGTACGTATCATACGCCTTGCCGCGAACGTATTCAAATATACCAAGCCCGCTTTCATAACAACTTCCCATAAGGTTGCAGGCCTTCGTGTGCTTCGTTGGATCAATGCCCACGCAGTCGCGGTCGAACACCCATCCCGTCCACGTCCTGATCTCCCGCGCGCCCTCGTCCGCCGAACCGGGCGTTAGCTGGCGTTCGAGCCAATCGCCTATGGACGCGGTTTTGTCTTCTTTCTCAAAGACTGGCGCTTCCGTGGGTCGCGGCGTTACTAACGCCGCATAATGCCTCGCAAGCTGCGGTATGACTGTGCTTGCCGGTTTTGAAGGCGCCGCGGATTCTGTACCGGGCGCAGATGGGATGGAGGCGTATTCGGTCTGCGTCGCTTGCTGTTTGAACCCAAGGCTTTCAACGACCGTAACGGTGCTTTTTATGTTACCCATCCAGCATTTCATTGTAAATACGCCGGATTGGTCGGGTATAAAGGCGATTACGTTTTCGCCAGGCGCCGTCTCGAAATCGACGCCGAAGTCGGGTATCGTAAGCCACTTCGTGCAGCTATCGTATTCTGATTCGCTAAGGTTTAACGAAAGCTCGACGGGTACGCCGCGCTGCAGCGTAATGGACGGCAGTGACGTCTTGGTGAAGACGGCGGATATTTTCTGCGCATTCCCATCAAACACAGCCGTCAGCGACGCACCCGACGCGCCTTGCCTCGGCACGAGGAACGGCATAACCGGAACGTCAAAAAGCACCTGCATGGTTGCGAGCGCGAGAAACGCCGCCGAGGCGCACAGGATTGCGCGGTAAATATACTTCCCGCGCAATCCTTCGGTTCGTTTATCTGAGGATTTGCCTATGCCGCGCATCGCTCTCTCCTTAAAAAATCGGCGCATGGCCAAGGATCGCCTTTGCGTAAAGCATCTTAGTCGTTTTGCCGCGGTCTATTCCCGCAGCGGGCAATGAATCCGCAGCCGCGTAAACATACCGCTTTACAGGAACGCCGGCCTTGATAACAATGTCAGATGCCCGCAAATCACTGCAAATCCGTGACAACAACCTGCGCGGCGTTATTGTCGCTGCTGACAAGGCTTGCCGTATACAAGGCGGTCACCTCATAAGAATAGTCGCCGTCGCCTGGAGCGGGGAAGGAAGCGCTTGTCAGCGGGTTTGACGAATCGTTGTGCGCTATAACTACACTTATAGGTTCGCCATTCTCAATGACAGCGATCTTATACTGTTTCACGCCGTATTTAGGCGATGGGGCCGACGCTCCGGCCGGGGGCGTGAAGGATACGGTTACAACGCCGTCGTTCGTTTCGATCGCGATATCCTTTGGCGAAAGCGCGTCTGCCGCCAGGGTATAATCGTTATCCGCAAACCCTTGATAGCTCGTATCTCCGATAACGACTCCGCGCACCGACGTTGCGTGAAAACCCTTGACATAGTGATCCGCAGGGCCGTCCTGATACGGAGCCTTGGATTCGTCGGCGTTCGTAGGAACGTCCACATAATAACCCGTGGCTTCCAGGCTCAATCCCCCGCTCGCGTCGCCGGACACTTCCTCAAGTTGCAGCAGGAAGGCTCGGAGCAGTTCGCTGCTGATCAAATCGAACACAATAAATTCGCCGTCTGGATTGGCATCAGTCGGGTTGATATATATACCATGCCCGTCCGATTGGCAGCCTCTTAGCATAGCCTGACCGGTAGGCCCGCCCGTTCCGCACGCCACTGAGCAGCTTCCATCCAGCACTACGCCCGCTTCCTTTGGGCGGCAGTGACGATCCTTGAACCACCCTGTAATCGAAACGACTTCCACTTCCGCGACCCCTTCCGGCGCCCACGATGCGGATACCACCGTATCGGCGACTGCGTCGAATAAAGCCGACGTTTCTTCTCGCGTCAGTTGAGTACCAGCCAACTGGGATATCGCCGACTCCGCCAAAGACGCCGCGATATCGCCCGACACGGAAACCGACGGTTCGACCGACGGCTCCATCGACATGCGAGATTCTGTTCCTGCCGTGCCCGCGGCGTCTCCAGGCGCAGGCGCTTCCGTTTCCGCCGGGGCCTGCATACTCATTTGATTCCCGCCGCCTTCCTGCGCCAGCACTGGAACTATGAGCGTCAGCGACAACAGCGACGACATGATCACCAATAAAAGCTTTGCCGACTTTCCTTTCATGAACGAACATCTCCTGTTTTTTTAAACTACATAATCCACATAGGATTAATATGAATAACAATATCACACTTTCACCGCCCTGTCAATACAATCCTGACGCCTCCACACCGTCATTTCACAGGAGGCAATTGATATTGCAATCGACCCGGCTGGGCAGTAACATGCGAATCCCCCTCCGTCGCCACGGCGACAGAGGGGGATCCGTTAACCTATTACGACAGGGAGGTAAGCCTATAAGGTTCCCCCTGTCGTTTTTGTTATGTCGCCGTGTTAGGCGAATAACGCAGTCGATAGATACCGCTCGCCCGTATCCGGCAGAATGACCACGAGCGGCTTGCCCTCGGTCTCAGGACGCGTCGCTACTTGCAGT
>JAITDK010000174.1 GCA_031282605.1 Oscillospiraceae bacterium | reverse complement strand
CAAGAGGGTTCCACCTGTTCCCATACCGAACACAGCAGTTAAGCCTCTTCGCGCCGATGGTACTTGGCTGGAAACGGCCCGGAAGATTAGGTCGCTGCCGGATCCTAAATTGCTCGCCTCATAAAACGAGGCGAGTTGCTTTTTTTCCCCGCGCGCTTTTCGGATTGATTAGTGAACCGCTTCCGCTTGCTTCCATCTTCGAAGATGCGGCAGCTGCGTCCTTAGATAATTCCGCGCGTCGCTCTCCGGCATGTGCATGTGGGGAACTGCGGCGTTGATTACATCTTCTATCGTCGCGTACTGCTGCACGCCGTCCACATTACACCACTTGCAGTATTCGTCGTCGACCACGCCGTCGCTGTCGCGGCTAAGAACCCCTTCGTCGTTAAGAGGCATTCCGCAGACCTGGCAAACCATATTGCGGGGCTGTCCCAGCAATGTGTTAATCGATACGCCGAACAGCTTGGACATAAGCTTCAGCGTATCGGTGCTGGGTACGGTTTCACCCGTCTCCCAGCGGCTTACAGCCTGGCGGGTAACTAACAATTTGGCCGCCAGTTCGTCTTGTGTGAGATTAAGGCCGGTGCGCAGCGATAATAATGACTCACGCGCTTCCATTGACTTCACATCCTTTCGGTATTATTATATATCCTGCCCGTAGTGATTGAAAGCAACCCTTGGTTGCCAGCCCGATACAAGAAAGAAAATACGGAGGTGTTCCATAAATTGGGCGGAACGGTGAAAGCATTATGCTATGTCGGAATCTCTATGCATCCGAACGCGTTGCGCGAATTGGGTAAATTTTACAAAGTAGCACTTGACGACACACAGCTTCCCGTTTGCGAAGCCGCGATCGTGTACTACGCCGACAATGCCTTACTAGATACCGCCCCAAACCTGCGCGCGCTGGGTTGTCATTCCTGCGGTAAAAAATTGCTACAGCTTGCCAAAGAATGCAACGTATCCCTTACGCTCGCGGCGGGGCTTTGGCGAACAGTCGCCGAACATACCCTCGCGCTGATGATGTCGGCGGCACGATGCGTCGCGTCGTCCGATCGAGCGTTGAGACTAGGCGCGTGGGAAAGGCATTCCGATCTGAAAGTACGCTATTCGGGTTTTGATTTTCAGGAAAAGACGGTTGGCATTTGGGGAATGGGGCAAATCGGGCGCGAGCTTGCGAGCATGTTGTCGGGATTTCATGTGCGGATTTTGTATTCCGACATATATCGTTTGCCGCTTGACGTCGAAAAGCGTTTGAACGCCGAATACTGTGAATTTTCTGAACTACTGCCTGAATGCGATTATTTCTCGGTTCTCGTGCCCCACAACGCCTCCACGGATCGTTTTTTAGGGAAAGCGCAGTTTGATCAAATGAAAGACGGCGTTGTGTTTGTTAACACCGCGCGATCAGGCATCGTGGTTGAAGAGGATTTTTACGCCGCGCTTGATAGCGGCAAAATTGGAGCGGCCGCGCTCGACGTAATTTGGCGGGAAGGCGAGAAAGTCAGCGAACGACTTGCGAAATATGACAATGTCGTCCTTACGCCGCATTTGGGCGGATCGACGTTCGAGTGCGATATGGAGCTGGTGCGGGGCGTCTGCCGGCAGGTTCAATGACAGAATTGCCGCGGAGGGGTTAACAATTCCAAATTTAAGAATTTCGGCACCATTCGACCAACTGCGATTGGTTTTTCTCGGTCGAGACGAGATTTTGACCTAAAACCATCCGAAAATTGGTTCCAGAGGCACAAAACAGCCTCAAGCATCTCGAATTTGGAATTGCTGAATAAGTTTGAATAACATTGACGGCTATCCCACATAGAGTTACAATAACGGGAACCGGATGGCCGGATTCATGCCATGCGTGTTTTCGTACGCGCGTTCGCGTGTTTGCCCTGGAGGTGAGCGTGGTTGCCTGACGTATCCATCATGCCCGAACCATTCCGCATAGGCGCGGTCAACGTAGGCCAGTCGGTGATAATCGCCTGGCTGATTATCGCGGTGCTCATAATACTTATGCTAATCGCCCGGATCAAAATCAGAAAATTCAGCGGCGCGCCAAAGGGATTCCAAGCGTTCTGCGAACTGATAGTGGGCGGGATGCGGGACTTTGCGAAAGGCCAGCTGGGCGAAGCGCATGTTCCGGAACGCAGCGCTGCGGATATTGCCGCTCCGGCGGTGTTCACGCTGATGGTCTACGTATTCGCGACCACCATTGTCGAACTGTTCGGTCTGCCGCCGGCCACCGACGACATTAACTGCACGCTCGCGCTGGGGCTATGTGCGTTCATAACCGTGAACGTAACCGCCATACGCGTCAGGGGTATTAAGGGTCGCGCGAAGGCATGGACCCGCCCGGTAACCGGCGTCGCGCCGATACGCATACTGACGGATTGCATTACGCCGTTCTCAATGGCCATACGACTGTTCGCGAACGTGCTGGCGGGCGGGGTAATAATGAAGCTGCTGTACGCCGTCGTTCCCGTGCTGATCCCCGCCGCGCTGGGCGCGTATTTCAACGTGCTGCACGTGGGCATCCAAACGTTTGTATTCGGTCTGCTCCCGCTGATGTATATCGGCGAGGCGGTTGAATAGGCTCACCCCCTCCGTCGCCGCGGCGACGGCGTAATCCAACGAAGGGAGAAAATTCACGTGTCGGTATTGGGATTAATCGCTATAGGCGCGGGGATGTACGGCCTGGCGGCGTGCGGGGTCGGCATAGGCATGGGTATATCCACCGCCCACGCGGTGGACGCGCTCGCCCGGCAGCCGGAGGCGTCCGGCAAGATCAGCTCGGCGCTGATGATCGGCATGATTATGATGGAAACCGTGGCTATATACGGGCTGCTGGTATCCATACTGCTGATATTCGTATTGGGCGGACGCGCTTGACGGAGGTTGTTCCTTAATGGCTGAGATGTTTAACCCGATATCGATCGCGCTGCATATGCTCAACGCGACGATACTGGGAACGGCGATGTATTTCCTGCTGTATAGGCCTGTGCGCGCATTCATGCTCAAGCGGCAGAACGCCGTACAGTCGCAGATCGACGACGCCGCGTCAATGAGGGCGAAGGCCGCCGAACTCCAGCGCGGAAGCGAGCGTTTAATCGAAGACGCGCAGCGAAAGGCCGCCGAGACCATAGCCCAAAGCGCGGAGACGGCCGAACGCCGCGCCGCCGAGATCATCGAGCGCGCCCAGGGCGAGATCAAGCGCGCCCGCGCCAGCGCCGAGGCCGATATTGAAAAGATGCGCGTCCAGGCGCAGGAAGCGCTGCGCGACCAAGCCGCCGATCTCGCCGTGCAAATGGCCGAGACGCTAATCGGACGCGGCATTACAAGCGAGGATCATACGCGCTTGGTCGGCGCGTTGATCGAGAGGTTGTGATCGGCGTATGAAGGCCGGTATCATCAGAACGGCGTTACCGCTGACCGCGGAGCAGCGCGCCCTGCTGCGTGGCAGGTTCGAGGCGAAGCTGGGTCAGCCGCTGGATCTGCGCGAGGTGGTCGAACCGTCGCTGATCGGCGGCGTTGCCGTCGATATCAACGGTATCACATACGACGGGTCGATCCGCTCGGCGCTCGACGCGGCGTCCAGCAATCTGCATGGCATGGAACCTATCCGCATCCTGGACGGCCAGCCGCCCGACGCTGATTTCACATCCGTCGGCGCGGCGCTGTGGGATCGATTGAGCGGGATTAAGCCAGCGACGATAGTGCGCGGCACGGGCAAGGTACTCCGAACCGGCGACGGCGTGACGACGGTATCCGGATTGTCCGGCTGCCGTTTGAACGAGATGGTCGAGTTCGAAGGCGGCGGCTACGGCATCGCGATGAACCTTGAGGAGAATTCCGTCGAGGTCGTTATGCTGGGCGACGACACGAGGACGTCCGACGGCCAGCGCGCGTGGGGCACAGGGCAGGTGCTGTCAGTGCCGACGGGCGACGAACTGCTAGGTCGCGTGGTCGACCCGCTGGGCGTGCCGCTGGACGGCGGACTGCCCATACACTCGCTGGGCTTGCGCCCAATAGAAGCGCCCGCGCCGTCCTTGCTGGCGCGCAAGCCGGTATCCCGACCGTTGGAGACGGGGCTGATCTCCATTGACGCGATGATCCCGATAGGCAAGGGTCAGCGTGAGTTGATCATAGGCGACAGGCAAACGGGCAAGACGACGATCGCGATAGACGCCATTATCAACCAGAAGGGCAAGAATATAGCCTGTTTCTATGTGGCGATAGGGCAGAAGGCCTCATCGGTCGCGCAGATTGTCGAATTGCTGCGCTCCCGCGGCGCGATGGATTACACGTGCGTGGTGTGCGCCACGGCATCCGACTCGCCGACGATGCAGTATATCGCGCCGTACAGCGCGTGCGCGATGGCAGAGCGGCGCATGGCCGACGGCGGCGACGCGCTGATCGTCTATGACGATTTGAGCAAGCACGCGGTCACATACCGCACGCTGTCGCTGCTGCTAAGAAGGCCGCCTGGCCGCGAGGCTTATCCGGGCGACGTGTTCTACTTGCACGCCAGGCTTCTGGAACGCGCCGCGCAACTGTCCGACGAGCATGGCGGCGGGTCGCTGACCGCGCTGCCCATCATCGAGACGCAGGGCGGCGACATATCCGCATACATCCCAACCAACGTGATATCGATCACCGACGGGCAGATATTCCTCGACGCGGAACTGTTCCGCGAGGGGCACAGGCCGGCCGTGAACAGCGGGTTGTCGGTATCGCGGGTGGGCGGCGCGGCGCAGACCCAGGCGATGCGCAAGGCCGTCGGTCAGCTGCGGCTGGAACTGGCGCAGTATCGCGAGATGCAGGTGTTCTCCCGCTTCTCATCGGATATGGATAAGTCCACGAAGGATATGCTGATGCGCGGCGAGCGGCTCGACGCAACGCTATGCCAAGACGCGCATGCGCCGCTGTCCGAGCAGGCGCAGGCTGCGATGCTGTTCACGCTAACCCGAGGCTTGCTGCCCAAGGACATACCGATGGACGCGCTGGAGCGCTGGAAGCGATCCTACCCCGGTTTCCTGAACACATACTACGCCGCGCTGATGAGGCGGATCGAGTCGGGCAAGCGGCTTGAGCAAATCGATGAGGACGATCTGCGCGCCGCCGCCGCGGAGTGGATGCGCGAGGAGGATATGAACGCCAATGGGATCGCCGGGAAGGCGGGATCCTGATCGTGGGCACGCTGCAGGATATCCGGCACCACCGCAAGGTAGTGGAGGACACGCGCAAGATCACCCGCGCGATGTACCTTATCGCGTCCGCGAAGATGAAGCGGGCGATGCGTATGCACGACCAGAACGAACGCTCGTTCGAGCGCACGCGCTCAAACATCCGGTTCATACTGGAGAGCATACACACGCCGACAAGCAACCCATTCTTTAGGCCGCACGGCGAGCGAACGGCGTACCTGGTAATCGCGGGGGATAAGGGGTTGTGCGGCGGGTACAATCATGAGGCGCTGCGACTGGCCGAATCCACGATGGAACAGACTCCGCCCGATAAGCGATCGCTGTTCACGATAGGGCACATGGCCGCCGACCATTTCATACGCATGGGTCAGCATCCGGACGTGCAGTATTCGCACGTGATACAGGATCCTACGCTGCGCAACGCGCGGGAGATCACTACCGAGCTGTGTTATCTGTTCAGCGAGGACGCGCTGGACAACGTATATGTCGTATACACCCAGTTGCGCAACGGTTCGATACTGACGCCGACGGCGCGACGCCTGCTGCCCGTGTTCCATGAAGATTTCATGGACGCCGCGCCGATTGAGACTCCCGTTCACGGGCTGATGTACCATCCGTCTCGGTTCGAGGCGCTGGATATGATGGTGAAGCACTATTTGATCGGATGGGTATATTCCGCGCTGGTGCAGTCGTTCGCCGCAGAACACTTCGCGCGCATGACCGCTATGTACGCCGCCACCCATAACGCCGACGAGATGCTAACCCGGCTGAATATTCAATGGGGTCACGCCCGTCAGGCCGCCATTACTCAGGAACTGACGGAGATCGTCGCGGGCGCGGAGGGCGGGTTCAGGGGTTAAGCCACGGCAAACCCGCGACTCCGCGCTATGCTTGACGCTCGCAAGGCCGCCCCTTTGCCGCCACGGCAACGGAAGGGGTTCTCCTGCGTCAGGGAGGACGTCCCGCCCTCGCCACCCCACCGTTTACCCCCACAGGAGGCATTATGACAGGTACCGTTCTGCGCATCGTCGGTCCGGTTCTCGACGTGAGCTTTCCGGATGACATGCTGCCCGCTATTCATACCCTTATGTTCGTGATTGACGGCGAGCGGCGCGTGCCGTTAGAGGTCAGCCAGCATCTGGATCACGCGGCGCGGTGTATCGCGCTGGGCGCTACTGAAGGGCTGGCTCGCGGTATGTCCGTAGAGGACACCGGCGGGCCGATCACCACCCCGGTCGGCGCGGGTTTGCTTTCTCGCGCGGTAGACGTGCTGGGCGAGCCTATCGATGACAAAGGTCCGATTACATCGTCCGATAGATGGAGCATCCACCGCAAGCCGCCCTCGTTCGACCGGATGCGTCCTGTTACACAGATATTCGAGACGGGCATAAAGGTTATAGATCTGCTGGCGCCCTACGCTCACGGAGGGAAGATCGGTTTGTTCGGCGGTGCGGGCGTAGGCAAGACGGTGCTGATTCTGGAATTGATACACAACATAGCCACA
Source organism: Oscillospiraceae bacterium (assembly GCA_031282605.1). GTDB lineage: Bacteria > Bacillota > Clostridia > Christensenellales > Aristaeellaceae > BNUH01. The sequence continues at coordinate 2,707 of JAITDK010000174.1, read as the reverse complement.
GCGCACGGCGGATACTCGGTATTCACAGGCGTAGGAGAGCGAAGCCGCGAAGGCAACGATCTGCTTCTGGAGATGGCCAAGTCGGGCGTACTTGAGAAGGCCGCGCTCGTCTTTGGTCAAATGAACGAACCGCCGGGAGCCAGGATGCGCGTGGCTATGACGGGACTTACGATTGCGGAATACTTCAGGGACGCGCTCAAACAAAACGTTCTGTTGTTTATCGACAATATATTCAGGTTCGTTCAGGCGGGCAGCGAGGTTTCCGCGTTACTAGGCAGGATGCCGTCGGCGGTAGGATATCAACCTACATTGGCCAACGAGGTCGGCGCGCTTGAGGAGCGGATTGCGTCCACCGGAGAATCGGCGATTACGTCGGTTCAGGCGATATACGTCCCTGCGGACGACTTGACCGACCCGGCGCCCGCCTCGATATTCACTCATCTGGACGCGACGACGGTCTTGTCCCGTTCGGTGTCGGAGATGGGCATATACCCCGCCGTCAGTCCGCTGGATTCATCCAGCCGGATACTCGATCCGTCGATCGTGGGTCGGTCGCATTACGATACCGCGCTGGGCGTGCTGGGCGCGCTGCAGCGTTATCGCGAACTGCAGGACATAATCGCCATACTGGGCATGGAGGAGCTGTCGGAGGCCGACCGGGTGATTGTGCATCGCGCGCGGCGGATACAGCGCTTCCTGTCCCAACCAATGTTTGTGGCGGAGGTATTCTCCGGACTGCCGGGGCGGTACGTGCCGATGGCTGATACCATTGGCTCATTCAAGGATATACTGGATGGCAAGGCGGACGATCTGCCCGAGTCGGCGTTTTACATGGCTGGCGATCTGGACGATGTGCGCCGCGCGGCGTCCGGTCAACCAGCCGAGCGTAAACCTGGTTCGGCGGAATCGGCGATCCTAGACGAAGCAGGGCATCGGTTGAGCATATGAGCAGCTTTCATTTGACGATACTCACACCCGAGCGAGCGTTCTTCGAAGGCAGCGCGCAGGCGCTGGTCTTTCCGACGGTGGATGGGCTTTACGGCGTTCTGGCCGGGCATCAGCCGGAGTTAGTGATACTCGTCGAGGGACTGCTGTCCATCGACATAGACGGCGTTACGCGTCAAGCCGCCGCGAGCGATGGGTTTGTCACCATACTGCCCGAGTCCGTAACCGTTATCCTTCAAACGGTCGAGTGGCCCGAGGACATCGACCGCCGCCGCGCGGAGGAAGCGCGGCGCGAGGCTGAGGAAGCGCTGCGTCAGCGTCAGAGCCAGCAGGAGTTTGTTCTTGCGCGATCCATGCTGGCACGCGCAATGGTGCGGCTTAGGGTAACGCGGGGCGCTGGCGGCCATGAATCGCAGGGGTAAGGGGCGGCGTGTCATCGAATGTAGGCAATATGGTCTGTAGTGAAAAAGCGTACTATTGCGTTCTTAACTTACTTCTCATCCTATTTTAATTAATCTATTCCCATTCACTCAAGCTCGGAACCCGCACACGGTGTATACTAGCAATGTCGGAAGGAAACAGCGGCTCGAGCGGAGCGATCCCTCTGAACCAAACGAACTTAACCGGGAATGCTTAATTAAAGAAAGGGATGGCGAACCATGAACGCGCATATTAACAGCGAAACCTTGGATAAGGTGGAATATCTCCGCTCGAAAGCGGATGTCAATTATGAGGAGGCGCTCTCTATGCTTGAGCGCTTCGACGGTGATCTGACCCGCGTACTGATCGAGTTGGAGAGGGCGAACCGTATCCACAACTCGCCGCCGTATCACGGGTGCGGTCACACACACCAGCGCGAGGGGTTCGGCGTTGACAAGAATGCGCCCCATCGTAGACGCCGTAATCATTTTGAGAGGGTGATGCACATGCTGTTCCACAATAATCTCCAGGTGACGCGCAATGACGAGATCGTCATAAACATGCCGATCGTGTTCTATGCAGCATTCCTGATATTCGCGCCGCGTTTGGCGATTGCGGGGGTCGTCGCCATGCTGCTGTTCGGGTGCCATGTCGGATTCAAGAAAGCGGTGCGAAATATCACCCAGCAGGATGTAGCGCAATTCGCGCGCAACGCCGCTGAGAATGTGCATAATACCATAAACAATATATCGGACAACATTCGAAAGGGTTTCGATAGCGACGACAAGGATGAAGGCGGCTCTGGCGAGGGCGGGGAGTTTACGGTGGAGTGACAGGGCGGAAGGGAAGGGGTCTCACGACCCCCTCCCGGCCTCCCCCGGGGCTTGGAACGAGAAACGAGGGAACGAGGGAACGGGTTACGCTACGGAACAGACTCTCCAGGTACAACCGGCGATCCGAAGCCGGTAGATTGTGTATCACGATGGTCCAGGCGACGCCTGGTCCGGATTCCAACGGGCGGATCGCCCTACGCTGGGACGGGGACACAGCCCCAGGCTCCCCGCAGGGACGTTCCTCGTCCCTATGTTCCATCGTTCCATCGTTCCAACCCTGCGTCCCGCCAGTATAAATACTATAAAGGAATAGTCGACTCACGCGATAGTGGCGGGGCGCCACAAACTTAAAGCGCATTCGATCCGCAGATCGAACAGCGTCCCGCCGCAGCGGACAGCCGAACGCTACGCAGAGTCAGACTGCGTGAAACTGCGCCATACACAGCAATTAACCCTACTCCATAACACAGGGAGATGGCCATACCGTACACATGTTCCGATTACCTCTC
>JAITDK010000069.1 GCA_031282605.1 Oscillospiraceae bacterium | reverse complement strand
ATTATGAATCGATTATAGCATGACTCTCTCGCAAGTCAAAACAAACATCCCGCGCGTCAGGCTTGTTCCCGCATATACCCATTATCCCCCCGCATACACTTGCATGAATTCGCCAGCGGGAGGTATTAGGTATGAAGGACTATATCGAACAGCGCGTTCTGGATATCGCGAAATTTCTGGCTGGAAGCGGCTCTACCGTCCGGGACGCGGCGCGCAAGTTCCACGTCTCCAAGTCGACGGTTCACAAGGACATGATGGATCGCCTGCCATATCTCCACTCGGAGCTAGCGCGCAGTGTTCGCCATGTGCTGGATGTGAACAAGGCCGAGCGCCATCTTCGCGGCGGCCAGGCCACGTGCATGAAATACAAGAGGAAAAACAGCGAGGGTTGACGGCATCAAGAAGGGTTTTCGGCAAGCGCGCAGAATCATTCCCATAAGGATCTATGGGAAGGGGCTGTTCGCCATGCTGGGACGAGAGGATGTAGGCGTGGATTTCGGCACGTCGACATGTCTGGTAGCCGTCAAGGGACGGAGCATCGTTCTGCGCGAGGCGGCGCTGTGCGCGCTGGATCGCAATACGCGCAACATTATCGCCGTAGGCGACGAGGCTTTGCGTATGCTGGGCAAAACCTCCGGTCACATACTGATGATGCGGCCATTGAAACACGGATCGGTGTCCGATTACGACATTACTACGCGTATGCTTAGGTATTATTTACGGAAGGTTCAGGGTCGGCGCGCGCTCCTGCGCCCGCGTGTGTTTCTTTGCGTACCCGGCAGCGTCACGGATGTGGAGAAACGATCCGTAAGCGACGCTATGTTGGACGCAGGCGCGCGCCGAACCCAATTGATCGATAACGCCGTAGCCGCCGCGATCGGCGCGGGGTTAGACGTCGCCGGACACTATGGTCATCTGCTGGTGGATGTTGGCGGCGGAGTGACCGACATCGCCGTCGTATCGATGGGACGCGTAGTCGCGCGCGACTCGACGCGTTCAGGCGGGGATCGGTTCCACGAGACCGTCATGCGCGAATTGCGCCGCAAGCATAACCTGATGGTAGGCGAGCGTACCGCCGAGGAACTCAAGATCACCATGGGCGCGGTCATTCCACGCGACACACCTATGTATATGGACGTAACGGGCCGTAACCTGATCCTTGGCCTGCCGCGCACCGTACGTGTCAATTCGGACGAGCTGACCGAGGCCATGGAAGAACCAACGCGCGACATCGTCGAGGGCATCCATTCCGTGTTGGAACACACCCCGCCGGAGCTGGCAGCCGACATATTCGACCGCGGCATGACGTTGGTCGGCGGCGGCGCGATGCTGACCGGCCTGGCCGAGACATTGTCGAATCAGCTCAAGATACCGTGCCGCACACCTAATGATCCGACAGCATGCGCGGCGTTCGGCCTGGCGCACATCATGGATAATCTGGACGCGATGAGTGACCTTTTAGCATAAACTACTCATATTCGACACGTTAAGCGTGCGGTTTGTCGAAGCCAGCGGACTAACGTTCCAGCGCTGTAATATCTATGTAACAATTGCAAGCGAACAATCGCGCCCATTCGAGCCGATTCTGTCAAACCACACCGCTTTCGACAGTGTGAACTCAATGAATTGCGTAGTTTTACAGCATTCGTATAGTTGTGTGTTAAGATTCTTTAAAACTTAGAAAATCGACAATTGATAAATGATTTCGACAAGAACAGCTATTGTAAAATAGATAACTTGTCGCTATAATAAACAAGTGTTGAAGATTGATCGAATCCGCGCGAAACCCTTGTCTGCTGGACCATGATTAGACCATGGCGGCGCGGTCGGTCGACCGATTCAAAAATACGCGCGCGTTCGCGCGAATGGAGGGGGATATCGTTATGAAGGAAGCATTCTTGAGGCGGGTGTGCAAGGAGCTTACGCGTTTAACCGAGGAAGCCTATCTGGCGGGGAACAGCCAGCAAGCGCTGGTCTGGAGCCAGAAGCTTGACAAGGTGATATACCAGCTGCTGCTCATCCAAAACCGGGACACGCTCGAGTCGCTGAGGGTCAAGCAAGCCAGTTGAACGGCGGATTGCCGATTCATTTGCCCCATTAGCGGAGAGACGCGCGGCCGATCGAGGGGGATCGGCCGCGCGTTTTATCGAGGGAACAGATTTATGGCTTTAATGAAACCAGCTTTGCATAGACCTGCTAGAAGGATTCTCATTTCTCGGTCTATCGCATTACCATATCGCGCAAGAAGCATATATTGTCTGTCATTCATTATTTGACATCTCCTTCATTTCATTAACGAATTGATCGCCGCATCGGGAAAGCTCTCCCAAAACTCGCTCAACGCCATACCCCTGTTTGTGCCAGTTATCACGGCTGATGCCGTAAACATCCACAGGAGCAACGAAAATCTCCACGTCGGGGAAAGAGAGTTGATAACACATCAGCGAACGGCGAGCGTGAAAGGCTTTGCAAACGATTAAAGCTTTACGAACAAGCAGTCCGTTTTCGTCTGCGACCTTGCGGGAAAGTAACGCGTTTTCTTTCGTGTATCCCGACCTATCCTCACCAATTATCGCGTTTAGCGGCACTCCGTTTTTCAATAGAACATCCGTGTGGAAAGCGCAGTCAGTTTCATAATCGCCGTTATAAATGTCCGCTTTTATTCTCACTCCGCCGAACGTTCCGGTCTTAACGCTCTGGCCTCCGGCTGGAATAAGCACAGGCGCGTAACCCAAATGATATAGTTCCGCCGCCCTTTCGGGTATCGCGGGGTCGCTGCCGCCGGGCAGGAGTATTGCATCCGCCTTTTGCGGTTCGTCCGCGATAAATATGAAGTCAGTGATGTCACTGATTATGCGTTCGTTCATTGCGCCTCCACCCATTCCTCTTGCAGCTGCCGTATAGACTGCTGCCGACGGCTGCGGTCATCGCTCGTCGCCCGTTTTACAACAGCATACGATTCCGGCGAAAACGGCCACGCCTCTAACGATCGGTCTGAATCCGCGAACAGACAGAACGCCGTTGCGCCCATCGTATAGACATTCGTCACTTCGTCAATCACCGCGCCGTCCGTGCACTCCTCCGGCGAAACAAACCGCGCCGAACCCCATAGCCCCATTTTTCCGACGTATGGCGACTTTTGATAAAAGTCAATATCACAGATGATTGTCCGCTCGTTTTGAGCGTCCCACATAATGCTCCCATCATAGAAATCAATGGCGACGTAGCCTTTTGCGGCGACGTGCGCGTGGAACTCCATAATATCTTCAAATATCCGCCGTTTCACTTTAAGCGGCAGTTCGCGGAACGCGTTATAATCCGCAGGGTACATCCTTTGGGCGCAAATCGCGTCAACCCATTCAAACACCATAGCGAACTCGCCGCCGATTTCTTCCGCTTTCATAAAACGAATCAGGTTCGGGTGCGACAAGTCCTGATAGATTGGCGCTGCGCATTTTAGGTTGGCAACGACTTCTTCCGCGCTTGCTCCGCCGCGTTCGGTCGGCGCGCCTGCGAATTTGACGAAATACCGCTTGCCGTCATTTGCTTGCACCCCAAAACACAGATTTCCGCTGTCTTGATCGTCGAACACCTTGAAAACCTTGCCGTAACGATGAATAAAATCCAAATCTAACGGCTTTTTCAGCTTGAGAGGAACGCCGTCTATGTATTGAACATAGAAGTCATGCAAATACCACGTTGGCACAACGCGATTGAAGTTGTCGAACCACCGCAGAACATCCAAGTTAGCATGCAACCTTATCGGAAGCTCGTCAGGCGCATTATATTTACTCCAAACTATAGACGTTATTGCGCTAACAGCGGCATAATAAGCAAACAATCGCCAAAAATCATACGGCGGTTCACCTCCGAAATAGCCATGAATTTCACCGACTGCGTAATGCTGAATATCACTGAAGCATCTTCCGAGTTCATACCACGGGTCGCCATACCCGCAAAAGTCCACATTATGCCAGTCAATCACCGATATATCAGCATTATCGGATATTATCAGATTCCCCTCGTGGTAATCGCCGTGGTGACGGCATTGCGGGCGATTTTTCAGCAGTTCGCGGTTATTTTCGAGATATGACAGGATTATATCGTTTCCGTCAAACGCCACGCCTTCAGCGCGGTAGGCATCAAGCCGTTCGTCCGTTACGGCAAAATAGCGCGCCGACCATTCGCCTACGCCGTCCGGCGCGGGGATTGAGTGAATTTTCCGTAAGATCTCTCCCGCCTTCACGCCCAGCGCGTACTGCTCTGCGTTCGTCAGCGTTGGCAGCGCCGCCTCCGCGTCCTCGCCGTCAACCCACGTCAGCAGTTGATATACGCTCTTGCCGCTGTTACATACGCCGAAATCCACAGGACGAGAAGCCGGAACGCTCAACTCCGCAATGCGCTTCAGCATTTCAAATTCATTCTTCTTACGCTCATATTCCGTTATGTCCGCGATACGCAGAAGCAGCCGCCGACAGTCGGCGGTTTCAACATAGAACTTCCTATCGGCCGAGTATCCCTTATTGAGCGGTTCGATATGTGTGAACGTCGGGTATGCGGGTATGTCGGTCACGGCAACCCACTTCTTGTACTCTACAAAGCTAAGCCGCTCGTTGACAATGCGTGGTTCTCCCATACGCCGATAACCGAGTTTTTCGTAGAAGCGCTGATTGCGCTCCTCTTGTTGAACCGTATCGAGTTCCCAAGTACGCACGCCAGGATAACGGTCTTCAAGCAGGCGCATCGCCTGTCGTCCAATACCTCGATTTTGGCGTTCGGGTAGTATCATTGCGGTAATCACTTTGTACCGCCCCGGCTCATTTATCCACCAACCAACACGAATGCCGCCGACGGTTTCATTGTCCGCAATTATCCATAAATACTCGCGAAACGGCTCGGCTATACGCTCGCGCAAGTCTGCTATCGCTTCTTCCGTGATTGCGGCATACCAAAACAGACTATCACCATATTTTTCTTGGTGAGCATTGAAACACTCGACTAGCATTGTGAGGAACGATTCTGCCTCGTCAATGGTTGCGGGCTTAAGCGTTATATCCATTCTATCCCCCAAGCGATTATCCGCAGCTGTATGTCTCAATCTTGCTCCGACCGCCAAGCTCTATTGAACGCCCGTCTCGGCAGGTTAGTGGTCGGAGGGTTCGCATACCTCGCCTAACACCGTCATTATATACCCAATTTCCTTTTATGTTAAGCAGGTAATCAAACGCGTACTCTGACATCTCTTTAATGCATTAACTGTAGTTTGATTTTTCGTGAACGCGCCCTGTTAGGCGAGGAATCACCTCTTTACGCTCTTCCCCCGAAGGTGTTATAATCGGAGCATTACGACGACGGAGGAATCATCATGCCCGATACGCCTGCACCAACCCCCGCCTGGCTGAACGACGCCTGGTCAAAGACCGTCAAGAAGACGGCATACAGTGTACGCCGCGCTCGCGAACTCGACGAGATACCCTACACCACCAAGGACGGCGGCTGGCACTCGCTGGGACCCTCCTGGTGGACGAACGGCTTCTGGCCCGCGCTGATGTGGCAGATGGCCATTGGCACGGGCGACGCGCTCTACCGCGAGGAAGCCGAACGTGGCGAACGCTTGCTAGACCGCGCGCTGGAACGGTTCGAAGACCTGCATCACGACCTTGGCTTCCAATTCAAAATATCCTCGGCGGTCAACTACGCGCTGACCAAGAACCCTAAGAGCCTGCGCCGCGCTACTCTCGCCGCCAATCTCCTCGCCGGGCGGTTCAATCCCAACGGATTCATCCGCGCATGGAACGGCGAGCGGATCGGCTGGTCTATCATCGACTCCATGATGAACCTGCCGATGCTATACTGGGCGTCGCGCGAGTCCAGCGACCCACGATTCCGCCTGATCGCCGAGCGTCACGCCGATCACACCGCGCGGCACTTCATCCGCCCGGACGCATCCTGCCACCATATCGTCATATTCGACCCGGTCAGCGACGCCGTGCTGGATACCCCGCGTGGTCAAGGCTATGCCCCTGGCACCAGCTGGACGCGCGGTCAAGCCTGGGCGTTATACGGCTTCACGCTCAGTCATCTGTGGACGGGCAAGCCTGAATATCTGGATGTCGCGCGGCGTGTCGCCGACCGATTCCTTGAGCGGATCACGCCGGACTGGATACCAAACATCGACTTTGAGCAGCCGGATCAACCCTATGGCAAGGATAACGCCGCGGGAGCGATAGCCGCCTGCGGTCTGCTGGAACTGGCCGCGCTGATCCCCGACCGCACGGACGCCTACCGCGACGGCGCGCTGAACATGCTCCGCGCCATGGCCGACGAGTGCGCCGACTGGGACGAAGCCGATCCCGGGATACTCAAGCAGTGTACAGGATCATACACCGAAAAGGATTCATGGCATATTAAAATGGTGTATGGAGATTACTTCTTCGTGGAAGCGCTGCTGAAACTAAAGGGTTCTTCAGTCAACCTGTGGCTCATATAACCATGCTATGCCGATTTGGGAGATAACGGCGCTAGCGCTGGCGCTGGCGATGGATGCGTTCGCGGTGTCCGTATGCAAGGGCGTCGCTCAGGCGCGGTACAATGTGAAGCACTCGATCATCGTGGGGCTGTGGTTCGGCGGGTTTCAGGCGCTTATGCCCGCGCTGGGATTCACGGTAGGCGCGCTGTTCGGCACGCTCGTGGATAGCTTCGACCATTGGATTGCCATGCTGATACTGGTCGCGACGGGTTACAAGACTCTTAGGGATTCGCTGGACAGCGACGACGACAGTAACGACGGCAGTGGCGACGACGGCCTACGGCCAAGGGTGATGTTCCCGCTGGCCGTAGCAACCGCGATCGACGCGTTTGCGGTTGGGATCACGCTGGCGTTCCGGAATGTGGATATCGTGCTGCCCGCGGTTATAATCGGCGGGATCACGTTTGCGCTGTCGGGGCTGGGTGTATGGCTGGGGCACCGTTCCGGCGAGCGTTTCGGCAAGAACGCCGAGCGTGCCGGGGGTATAGTGTTGATCACGCTGGGCGTGAAGGTTGTTTTGGATCATTTGATGGTGGGATGAGGGGAATGCGGCGCGGCACGCCTTCGGAAAGTGTGCCGCGCCTTTGCTACGCTCAGCCGAGATCCTCTCCTGGCCTCCCCGAGGACTTGATACTGGAGAACGGGCATGACAGATTGTCAAGTCAAGTGCAACACTTGGAAAAGA
>JAITDK010000031.1 GCA_031282605.1 Oscillospiraceae bacterium | reverse complement strand
CGCACGGACATGCCGTCGGCCACTGCGCTGCGGATGCTGCGCACGCTTCGGGCGCGCAGCTATGTCTACCAAGAGTCCGATACATCCCAATATGGATTGACGCTGGGCTTCGCGCGCATCGGCTCGATGATCAGCGACAAACTGCGCATACGGGACGCGGCGCATCCTTTCCTGGTCGAGCTGTCCAAGCAGTGCCAGGAATCCGTCTGCCTGGCCGTCGAGGATGATCAGGCGATCAGCTACATCGACGTGCTGGACGGGCCTGACGGTATCCTGAAGATCACTCAACGGATCGGCAAGCGCGCGCCTATGCATTGCACCGGCATCGGCAAGGCGCTGCTCAGCGCACAAGCGCCTTCGTCGGTCGATCGGCTGATACAGCGCAAGGGTCTGACCGCGTTCACGCCGAACACCCTGACGGACTGCGGTGCGCTGACTGCGGAACTGCAGCGTATCGGGCAGCAGGGCTACGCGCTCGACGAAGAGGAGTGCGAACTGGGCGCGCGGTGCGTAGCCGTGGGCGTTTACGATTATCAGGATCAGTGCGTCGCCGGTATCAGCATAACCGGACCCTCCGCGCGAATGACCCCCGAGCGGATCGAGACGTTTGTGCCCATGCTGCAACACGCGGCGCGGGAGATAGGCGTTCGCCTCGGACAGCGTTAGGGTGAATTAATACTACACCCTTAACCACGCCGACCGTAAGAACCGTTTCGCGTTGGCGACGACGAACTCGCTGTCTTCATCGCCCCACGGCTTGACCTCGAACGAGACGATAGGCCGCTTGCCCTCGCCCATGTAGCCGATATCGAACAGCTTGCGCAGGAACGCGGCGAGCATATCCTCGTCCACCACGCTGTTCGGGAAGCCGAAGCGCGGATGCTGATCGCCGTAAGCGGGCGCACCTGGCGTCAGCACAGCGTTTGCGATATGCGCGTGGCGGATGTACGGCGCGATTGGATCGATGTTCGCGTCGATGCCGGTATGCAGCTGCGTCACGTGGCTTAGATCGACCATCAATCCGAAATTGGGGAATTCACGGCTGATCCGTTCTGCGAAACGCGCCGCGTAGTCAGCCGTACCAATCAGCGAGCACTTCTCGACGTCGTCGTCGAACACCTCCAGGTTAACCGGCATGTCCCCTTTAGAGGCCGCGTAGCCGCACAGTTCGCGTGTGCTTTCCACCAACGCGGCGTAGCTTCGCTCCTTGGAGTCGGGGCTGTATTTGCCTGCCAAGAAGGCGAAGCCATGCGCGTCCATCTCGTACGCCTCGTCAATGCAGGTTTTCAGTCGGTCGATAGCGCGGCGGCGCAGGCCTTCGTCCAGGCTGTTCACATTCTCTTGATTGCGCAGCAGCTGCGGCTGTGCGCCGTATGTCATTGTGACGCCGCTCTGGCGGATCAGCTCTTTAAGCCTCTCCCTCAGAGCGGGATCGTTGACGCGCGTGATCTCGATGCAGTCGAAGTCTGGATCTTCCAGTATTCGGCGCATGGTGCCCTCGATATCGCCCTCGCCGCTCATCGCGAACGGGTATGCCATGAAGTAGACGATACCCAGCTTCATCCAGTGTGACAATGGAGTTTGCATGTCCGATTCTCCTTTGATTCTCCCTTGATATTCCGTTTGCCGCCGGCATCCGATTAGCGTCACGCTTGCGGCGCGAAACTCTTTATGGCTGTCAGGCTGACGCCCATGTCGCACAGTTGTTCTGGTACGCATACGGCGTCGATCACGTACGTCTTGCCGGATTCCTTTGCCCGGCCAAGAGCGTCACGCAGTTCATCCGGGGTAAACACGCGCTCCGCCTTGCAGCCGAAGCCTTCCGCCACCTTCACGTAATCAACGCGCCCGTCCTGATTATACGGCATATCGACCGCGTATTCAAACCCATACGCGCCCTTCTGATTCTGGCGGATCAAGCCCAGGTACGCGTTGTTGACTATCACGACGATGATGGGCTTCTCAAACACGGCAGCGACGCCGATCTCCTCACCCATGAACGTAAATCCGAAGTCGCCCAGCGCCGTCACGGAGTGATGCGCCGGATCGGACACCTTAGCCCCGAATGCGGCGGGAATCTCATAGCCCAGCGTGCCCGCCCCGCCGGACGGCAGATAACGCCGCGGCTTGTCGATATTCTGCAGCTGACCCGACCAGATCTGAGTGATGCCGCATCCGACAGTGAACATTGTATCGGCGTCGAACGCGCGGTTTATTTCGTGGAATACGCGGTGAGGCATGATGGGTTTCATATCATAGTCGGTCTTACGCGCCAGCTTTACGCGCCTTTCCTGCAGATCCGCGACGCGACCGCTGTCGAAGGGATTGAGTCCGCGCTTTTTCGCGGCGTCCGTCAGCGCGAGAATCGCTTTTTTCGCGTCGGACACTATCCCCAAATCCGGTTGAAACACCTTGCCGATCTGGCTCGGTTCGATATCGATGTGGATGAACCTGCGTTCGCCGCGATATACCTTCAAGTCGCCCGTGTGGCGATCCGTGAAGCGGCAGCCGACGCCCAGCACGACGTCGCTCTCCAGGAACGTGGCGTTGCCGACGGGCTGTCCGACCTGTATGCCCGCGTGACCCGCGTTCAGCGGATGGGCCAGCGGAACGCCGCCTTTGGCCATATATGTCATGATAATCGGGATGCGCAATGACTCGGCGAACGCTATCAGCTCCGGTTCCGATTGGCTGAGCGTAACGCCGCCGCCCATTATGATCAACGGTTTCTCGGCGGACGCGAGTATATCGATAGCTCGCTCGATCAAGGCGGGATCGGGCGTCGGCGTTTCAATCGGGATTGGGTGATATTCGTTTATGTCGAACTCGATCTCCGTCTGCTGCACGTCCAGCGGCAGGTCGATCAGCACGGGGCCTGGCTTGCCGGAGCGCATCAGGTAAAAGGCCTCGCGCAGCACGTCAGGCAGCGTCCTAGCGTCCAGCACGCAGGTAGATTTCTTCGTGATCGTCTTGGTTATCTCGGCGATGCTCACGCACTGGAACGGGTCAGTCCCCAACTGGCTGACGCTGGCTTGGCCAGTGATCGCCAGGAACGGTATGGAATCGATGTTGGCGGTATACAATCCCGTCACGAAGTTGGTCGCGCCCGGGCCGGACGTGCATATCGCCAGCGCGATACGATGGCTGGCGCGGTAGTATCCGTCAGCCGCGTGGGTGCACGCCTCCTCGTGTCTCATGCAGTAGTGATTAATGGGGGCATGCTCCAGGTATTTATACACCGGGTTGATACCGGCTCCCGGAATGCCGAACGCGTCAGTGATGCCTTCCTTGACCAGGATTTGGGCTAAGGCTTGAGCCGCTTGCATTTATGAATCATCCTTTCATACGTGTTAATGGGGAGCCGCCCCATAGGGGACGACGGGTGATGGGGAACGGGTTGCGCTCCGATAGTCTGTTCCGGGACGCAGCCGGTTCCTTCAACCCGCATCGTCCCCATAAGGGGACGATGCCGCCGCAGCGACAGAGGATACGCCAAACTCACGTCATTCCGCCGTGCGCACAATCTTCACCGGGAAATCGGATTCTACTTCGCTCATGCCCGGCAGCATCACCGTGCTGTCTCCGAATATGTGCGCGGCGCAATAAACGACCATATCCCACTCAGCCTGTACGTAATCGGCGGGGATCTCCGCGATCCACTCGTCGCCTATGCGCGTCATCGGCAGACGCTGATATTTCTCCCGATGATTCATGTGCCGGTAGTACAGCGTAGCGTCCGTGAACGGCGCAAACTCGTTTGCCTGAACCGTTACCGTTAGCGGCCGTCCCGCCCGCGCCACGCCGGGAACGATCAATCTGGCCTTGGCCACGGCCGTCATGGGATCGGCAAGGCTGCAGTACCGCAGCGGATCGCCTTCGCTAACGTCATGTATGCCCGCCTTGGACAGCGCGTCTTTCAGCGTCCGCACATCCTTATCCAGCTGGCCGGGAATACGATCCGCCCACGTGCCGTTCCGCCTCATGCCCGTCCCTATGTCGAACATAAGGTCATGGTAATAGTTCGCGGAACCTATATCCGACAGCGTTCGCCACACCGCGCGCGCGGCGGTGAGCGCCTCATACGCCTTAACGCCAGCGACCCCGTCCCCCGTTTTCTCAAACAAGTCATTATACCACGCAGCGCATACCATTCGCGCGTGGTAACGCGATATCCCGGCGAGCATTTTGAAGTCCACGTTGGTCGGATACCATTCCGCCGCCGAATCCGCGCCTCTCTCAGCCGCTTCGCCGGAGGCTTGCTCGATCTGACGAGCCAGCGATTCATACCAATCCCTCACTGTAAACGGATGGAACGCGTCGACAGGCTTACCCGCGAGTTTAGCGTCGATGGCCTTCGATATGGATGTAAACAACTGCTCGTCGCTGGGGTTGCTGGTAGCGTACGAAAAGGCGTTATTGTACTCGACATAGTTGTTTTCCTTGTACAGCGCATTGCCTGGGAACAGCTCCGGCCAATAGTGCTGGGAAGGATGGCGGGGGAAATGCGCGGTGGTGACCAGCGGCATTATCCTGCTGCCAAAGCGATACATGCGCTCCGCCGGTTCCCACGCCCCGCCGCGCCACCCAATCATTTTCCCTGGCAAAAACCACAAACCTGCCGCTGCACATTGAAACAGCACGTTCTTTCTGATATAATAGCGCCATCAATTCTAAGGAGTGTTGCGCATGAAACGCATCCTATCGATCTTGATCGCGGTCGCGATCGCGTCTTCGCTGTGCGCCGTCGCTCTCGCCGAGGACGCGGGACTGACGACGGACAACATCACGCTGACCATGAGCTGGTGGGGCGGCGAGTCCCGCGCCGAAGCGACCCAGGCCGCCATCGACGCCTTCCACGCGAAGTATCCGAATATTACCATCGAACCAACCTTCAACGCCTGGACCGGCTGGGAGGACGCGATGGGCCTCGCCTTCGCTACCGACACCGCGCAGGATATCGTGCAAATCAACTGGAACTGGATATACAGCTTCGGCGCGAACGGCAACGTGTTCGCCGACCTGTACCAGTACTCCAGCGTGCTGGACGTCACACAGTTCCCCGAGAGCGCGCTGAAAGCCAGCGAGCTTGACGGCAAACTGCAGGGTATCCCGGTCGCCATGACCGCGCGCACAATGTATTGGAACAAGAACACTTTCGACAAGGCCGGAGTCGCCATCCCCGTAACATGGGACGACCTGCTCGCATCCGGCGAAGCGTTCAAAACAAACCTGGGCGACGACTACTACCCGCTGATGTTCACCGAATTCGACGAGATTATATTCATGGTGTACTATCTCGAATCGATGTACGGTAAGGTATGGGTGGATGACAACCAACTGCAGTATACGGCCGAAGAGATCGCGACAGGGTTTGAAATGCTGCGCGAACTGGAAGAGAAGCACGTGATACCGACCATCCAGATGGTCAAGGATTACA
>JAITDK010000269.1 GCA_031282605.1 Oscillospiraceae bacterium | reverse complement strand
ATTTGACAGTCGCAACCCATTGTGCTACCCTTTACCCATGCTTGAATTTCTCCGAGATGATCCGAAGCGGTTCTTCGACTACGCGTTGTACCGCGTACCCGCCGTGCTGATCGCGCTGGTGCTGCACGAGTGGGCGCATGGCTATGCCGCGTTCCGGCTTGGTGATCCGACCGCAAAGGAGAGGGGCCGCCTCACGCTGAACCCCCTCCCGCACCTGGATCCTTGGGGGGCCGTTCTGATGGTCTTCTTGGGCTTTGGCTGGGCGAAACCAGTGCCGATAAACCCGGCCTATTTTAAGAATCCGCGCCGCGACGACCTGATCGTCTCCATCGCGGGCGTCACAATGAACATGATCCTGTTCATCATATTCATGACACTGGGCGTCGCCGCCGACCTCGCGCTATGGAAACCCGAGATGTACAAGTACACCACGCTTATGGAGCGGCTCTCGTTCCAGGGCGATATACTGCCATACCTGCAGATAGGATACGGCGATTACTTAAAGGAATGGTTCGCCAACCCGGCCATACTGCCCGTACTGCGCATAACCACCCAGATAGCTATGGTGAATCTATATATCGCGATATTCAACCTGATCCCCGTGCCGCCGCTGGACGGTTCCCACGTACTCAACGATCTGGTGATAAAGCGTGGGTTGTTTGTGACGCCGGTCGTCGCGCGCATCGGCATGGGCGCGCTGATGATCCTGTCGTTCACCGGGCTGCTGGGACGAGCGATCACGTTCGCCGCCAGCGGGGTGCAACTCGGGCTGTTCAGCCTGTTCAGTTCGTTGGGATTGTTCGGGTCATGACCCAGCCCTCTATTAAATATGTCCCGGTCAACGTTCATCTGAGTCAATTCGACGGCCCGCTCGACCTGCTGCTGCACCTGATCGACGAGGCACGGATCGACATCCGCGATATATTCGTTTCGCAGATCACCGAGCAGTACCTCGCCGTGATAGAGTTAGCGGACGACCTAGACATGGACGCGGCCAGCGCGTTCCTGGCGATGGCGGCGACGCTGCTGGAGATCAAATCGCGCGCGCTGCTGCCGCGTCCGCCTCAACCCGAACCGGATGAGGATGAGGCGAGGCAGGCGCTGATCCGTCAACTGGAAACGTACCGCGCGCTGAAACTGCAGGCCGACTCATTGCGGATCCGAGAGGATGAGACAGGCGGCGCGTTCTTTAAGTTGCCTGAGGAATGCCCTGGCTCCGATCAGGACGTCGTCTGGACTAACCTGACTATAAACGCGCTGACGGACGCCTGGCTGCGATTGCTGCGCCGCGCATCCGAACGCGAGGACACAGCAGAACGCATGGACGCGCCGCGCCGTGTACTCCCGCGCGACGCGGTAACCATCGAGGCGTTTATGGAACGCATTGAGCGGCGGCTGCGCCTGGGCGCGTGCGCGTTCGAGAACCTGTTCGGCGTGAAGCCGTCGCGGACGCTGCTGGTGACGGGCTTTCTTGCGTTACTGGAATTGATGCGTCAGGGGCGGGTCACGGCGCGGCAGGCGGGCGCGTTCGGCGCGATAATAATAGAGCCGAATAATGATGCCGAATAATGGCGCCAAATAAAAAACCGTTGGAGACGTTTGATAAGCACGATGAGACCGACGAAACGCGTTAATCCAATCCCCGTCAACGCCATGCCAGCCGAAGCCCAACCCGATCTGATCCGCGCCGCCGAGGCTGTTCTGTTCGCGTCCGGCGAGCCGATAAGGATACCTGATACGGCGCGCGCGCTGGGTGTGCGTTCGTCCGCACTGAAGGCCGCGCTGATTGCGCTCGCGAGCGAGTATGACGAGGCGAACCGCGGCATGTGCGTACAGGTGTTCGGCGACAGCGCTCAGATGACCACGCGTCCGGACTACGCGCAGGCGGTAAAGCAAACGCTGCAGCCGATCGCGCGCCAACCGCTCAGCCATCACGTGCTGGAAGCGCTGGCCGTCGTGGCGTATCATCAACCCGTAACACGCGGCGAGATCGATCAGATGCGCGGCGTCAAGTCCGACGCTTCCGTGCACACGCTGCTCTCTCGTGGGTTGATTCGCGAGCTGGGGCGGCGCGACACGCTGGGTCATCCTATGGAATTCGGCACGACAGACCTGTTCCTAAGGCACTTTGGATTGAGCCAGCTGGGAGAATTACCTACCCCCAACACACCTGATAACGAGGAGAGGATGTCAGTATGAACAGTGAAACTATTGAATCCAGCACGGCAAACGAAACCAACGCCGCCAACGAATCAGCGCCATGGCTGGATACGACCAAATCATTCGAGGAGCGAGCCGCGCTGCTGACAGCCGCGATGACGCTGGAAGAGAAGATCAGCCAGATGACATACTACTCGTCGGCGGTGCCAAGGCTGGGCGTCTATGAGTACAACTGGTGGAACGAGTGCCTGCACGGCGTCGCGCGCGCCGGAATCGCGACGATGTTCCCGCAAACCATAGGCATGGCGGCCAGTTTCGATACGGAACTGCTGGCAAAGATAGCGCATACGATCGGACTGGAGGCGCGCGTGAAGCACCACGCCGCCGAGTCGTTCGAGGATCGCGGCATATATAAGGGGCTGACATTCTGGACGCCTAACATCAACATATTCCGCGACCCGCGCTGGGGCAGGGGGCACGAAACCTACGGCGAGGATCCGTTCCTAACCAGCAGGATGGGCGTCGCGTTCATCAAGGCGCTGCAAGGCGACGATCCCCGCTACACGATGTGCGACGCGACGGCCAAGCATTACGCGGTTCACTCCGGTCCGGAAAATGACAGGCATCACTTCGACGCTCAGCCGTCGAAGAAGGATCTGTATGAGACATACCTCCCCGCGTTCAAGGCGGCGGTAAAGGAAGGCGGCGTTCACGCCGTTATGGGCGCGTACAACCGCGTATATGGTGAGGCCGCGAACGCGTCCACGTTCCTATTGGGGAAAACGCTTCGCGAGGAGTGGGGTTTCGAGGGTTACGTAGTAAGCGACTGCGGCGCGATAGAAGACATATGGGAGCATCACAAGATAGCGGGGACGCCTGAGGAAGCCGCCGCACTGGCAGTCAACAATGGCTGCGACCTGTGCTGCGGGAAGATATTCGAGCACCTGCACACGGCGGTCGAGAAGGGGTTGATCACGGAGGAGACTATATCGCAGTCCGTGACGAGGCTCATGACATCGAGGATGCGTCTGGGTATGTTCGATCCGATAGAGGATCAGCCGCTGGCCAATCTACCATACTCGCTGTTGGACAGCAAGCCGCACCACAGCCTTTCTAGGCAGATGGCGCGCGACAGTCTGGTATTGTTGAAGAACGACGGCATACTCCCCATGGATCCCGCAAGCGTAAAGACCGTGGCCGTGATAGGCCCGAACGCTGACAGCAGAGCCGCGCTGATAGGCAATTACACCGGCACCCCGTCGATTACGTACACGGTAATGGAGGGGCTGCGGGAGGTTGCGCCCGGAGTGAGGTTTATATTAGCGGAGGGCTGCGCGCTGACGGGCGGATCTGCGGAGGAACCGTGGGGCGAATCGGCGTCGTTCAGGATTGCCGAGGCGATGAAGGCGGCAGCCGAAGCGGATGTATCGATTGTGGTGACAGGGCTGACCGGCGAGAAAGAGGGCGAGGAAGGGTACGGTTCCGGAGATAGGACGAGTATGCATCTGCCCGAGTCGCAGAGGGATTTGATAGAGGCGCTGGCTTCGATGGGCAAGCCGATGGTATTGGTTAACATGACGGGATCGGCGACGCTGTTCCCGCGCGAGGGTGCGTTCGGCGCGATCATGCAGGCGTGGTATCCAGGGCAATTCGGGGGGCTGGCAGTAGCGGAGGCGTTGTTTGGGAAGTTCTCGCCGAACGGAAGACTGCCGGTTACGTTCTACGCGTCGATGGAGCAGGTGCCTGATTTTGCGGATTACTCGATGAAGGGTAGGACGTATAGGTATCTGGAGGGGGAACCGGCGTATCCGTTTGGGTATGGGTTGAGTTACACGTGGTTCAGGTATGAGGATATAAAGATCGCGAGGAGCACAAAGGGTTTGACAATAGGCGTGACTATACGGAATGTAGGGGATACGGCGGGTAAGGAGGCTGCGCAGGTCTATATCAAGTGGATAGACGCGGACACTGCGACGCCGGCATGGCAGTTGGCGGGATTCCGGAAGGTTACGTTAAGTCCAGGAAAATCCAGGCGGCTGACGTTCACCGTAACGCTTGATCAGCTGGCGGTAATAGACGACGACGGCAATCATCGTCCGCACATAGGGCGATATGAAGTCGCGATAGGCGGCGGTCAACCCGACGCTCGCACCGAGGCGTTAACAGGGCAAAGCGTATACCGGCAGGTGGTATAATATAGCAGGTACACCCGATGGGTATCGCTCTCTGCCGCCACGGAACAGACTATCCAGGTACAACCGGTTGGTCGAAGCCGATGGAATGTGTATCACGATGGTCCAGGCGAAGCCTGGTCAGGATTCGAAAGGGCGGATAGCCCTTCGCAGGGT
>JAITDK010000242.1 GCA_031282605.1 Oscillospiraceae bacterium | reverse complement strand
GAAGGCGCGGATGCGCCGCGTCCCTGACCCTGCGAAGGGCTATCCGCCCTTTCGAATCCTGACCAGGCTTCGCCTGGACCATCGTGATACACAATCTACCGGCTTCGGATTGCCAGTTGTACCTGGAGAGTCTGTTCCGGAACGCAAACGGCTCCTTCAGCCCCATAACTTCACTAGGTGGATGCCGCCGCAACGGCAGACGGGGCTTTCTCGTCTGCCTATCATCCCACCCGTCCCTTACGCCGAGGGTTCGCAAACCTGTCCGCCAGCCTTTGAAACAGCCTCTCCAACACTGTCGACAGCAGTATCACCAGCAGCGTCCATGCAAATAGCGCGTCCGTGCGCAGGTATATCTTCGCGTTGTATAACTGCGTGCCCATCGCATCTCTTGGTATGCTCAATACCTCAGCCGCTATCATAGCCTTCCAGCATAACCCTATAGCCGCATTGCACGCCGCAACGAACGTTCCCCTTAACCCCGGCAGTATCACATGCCTCACTGTCATCCATCGCCCAAACCGGAAAACCTTTGCCATCTCCAGCAATTCCCAGTCGGCGGACGCTACACCCTCCGTCACGTTCGCCCATACTATCGGCAACACCATCAACGCCGCCGCGAATACAGGCACCGCTGTCCCCCTCAGCCACACCAACGCCAGTATAATAAACGACGCAACTGGCGTCGCCCTTACTGCCGTCAACGCCGGCCTTAGCAGCGTATCAGCCAGCCTCGACGCGCTGGTTAGCGCCGCTATTACGCTCCCACTCGCCACTCCTATAATGAATGCCGCCAACATCCGCACCATCGACCACCCGACAGCCCGCCACGCGGCCGCACTGCTTACAATCCCCCCCACCTGCTTTATCACCTGAACCGGCGAAGCAAACAATAAATCCTTTCCGACCGCGCGATAAACGATCATCCATAGCGCGCCCCAGAACAGCAGCGGCGATAAACGAACCAGGACTGAACGAAACCGTCCAGCCCTAACGCCGCGCTTCACGGATGCGCCGCGAGTTTCCACCGAACCCTTTACTGTGCGCGGTAGTAGAAATCGTCGCCCGGCATACTGCCGCCCACCGCCGCGGGATTCGCGTCGAAAAGCATCTGGAAGAACGGCTCAATCTGATCGCGCATCTCCGCTCCACTAACGAACGTGATGTTCGTGCCGGGCAGCGCCTTGAGCACTACCGCCGCGCTGGGCATAATCCCCGTCGCCTCCGTCAGCTCCGCAGCCTCCTCAGGATTGACCTGCACAAACTCCACCGACGCCTTATGCGCGTCTAAGAACGCGTCCACAACGTCGGGATGCTGTTCAATGAATTCCTTCCGCACGATCACGCAACCCATCGATAGCACGGCGTCCGGATGATCCGACGACGCCGCCGCCGTCTTAAACAATTCCGTCACGTCCAACGCGCGCCGCCACGACGGGTTCTGCACCTGCAGGCTCGTCGCGAATGGTTCGGGCAGCATTACTAAGTCCAGCTCATCCGCGGCTGCCAACGTCGCCAGCTCGGCGTGTTCGCCCTTGAACTCAATCGCTGTGTTAACGCCGGCTTGTTTTAATATATACTGAATAGCGTATTCAGGCGTCGCGCCCTGTCCGGTCGCGTACAGCGTCTTGCCCTCAAGGTCGCCGACGGATTGGATCGTGTCGCCCCGCTCGAGTATGTGCAGCACCCCCAGCGTATTCAGCGCGATAATCTCGACGCCACCGTTCAGACGATTGTACAGCGTCGCGGCCAGGTTGGTCGGCGCGGCTGCGATATCCGCCGAGCCGCTTGCTATCGCCGCGACTATCTCATCCGGCGATCCCGCCAGCGTGAATACCCATTGGTCGCCAGGCTCCGCTATCATTTGAACCATGCCAATCCCCGTCGGCCCTTTAAGCGCGACTACATTCGCCGTAACCGTGGGTTGTGAACCCGCGACAGCGCACCCGCCCAACAATCCTAGAACCATGACGATCATCAGCAACACACGGGTTGTCTTAATCATTATAAAAACACCTTCTTTCTGTGCGTGTATGCAGCTCGCTGCAGTATTTTTGATTTCCGCCTATATTATACCACACAAAGCTCGCGTTGAAACAAGCTCTTCAATACAAAATTCGCTCGTTAGATTTTGTGTAACAACCAACCTCGAACAACCATTTATCGTTCCTCTCGGTAATAATTGACTCCGCACGCGGCAGGCTGATTCCCTCCGCGCGCCGGTCTGACCGACGTTACAACCAGCACGACGCAGGTAACGACGAACGGCAGCATGGATAGCATGGCCGGCGGAACATGACCGCCCGGCAGATAAAACCTGATCACGCTCAAACCGCCGAACACCAGCGACCCCATCAGCGCGCGGTAAGGACTCCAACCGGCGAATATCACCAACGCGACCGCTATCCAGCCCTGACCGCTGACACAGTTGTATATCCACGTCCCTCCGCATGTAACGATCGCGATATACGCCCCGCCCAGCGCGCAGATTCCACCGCCGAACATAATGTTGATATACTTATATCGTGTGACCCTCACGCCCATCGCGTCGGCGGCTGCGGCGTTTTCGCCGATCGCGCGCAGATTCAGCCCGGTGCGCGTGCGGGTTAGGTACACCCCCGCCAGTATCGCGATGCCGACGGCTAGATACACGAACATATTATACTGAAATAACAGCTTGCCCACTATCGGCAGCGCGCTCAAGCCGGGGATACTCGCGGGGTTGAACGCCGCCTTTACCTCGGCGGACAACGAAACCGCCTTCGACGCGGTCGAATTGATCAGCGCGTCGCCTATGTAATTGGCGAAGCCCGTGCCGAACACGGTAAGCGTCAGTCCGGTTACGTTTTGATTCGCGCGCAGAGTGACGGTTAGGAACGCGTACAGCGCGCTGCCCAACACGCCGCCCAGGAAAGCGCAGATCAACGCCGCCGCCGCGCTGTTCGTGTAGTATCCCGCCGCGAACCCAAACGCCGCGCCGATATACATCAGTCCCTCGACGCCCAGGTTTAAGTGTCCGCTCTTCTCGGTGATAATCTCGCCCGTTGTGCCCAGCAGCAACGGCACGCCCGCGAGCACGGCGGCGTTGATTATGTTGACTATCTGATTAAGAGGAGTGTTCGCCATAGGCGGACTCCCTTCCGATTATTATTCTATAACGGGTGAAGAACTCGCTGCCTAGCACAAAGAACAGTATCACTCCCTGCAAAACCCCGGCCGCCGACGCCGATACGCGATAGGTTGACTGAACATAACCCGCGCCCTTCTCCAACATGCCGAACAGGAACGCCACCACCGCGATGGCCGCGGGCGATAGATTCGCCAGCCACGATACCGTGATGGCGGTGAAGCCGACCCCGCCCGCGACGCCGTCGGTCAGCGTGCGATCCGCGCCGGACGCCTTGATCATCCCGGCCAGCGCGCACAACGCCGCGCTGATAGCGGCTGTGCGCAGTATCACGCGGCGCACAGGCATACCGGCATAGCGCGCGGTGTTAGGATTCGCGCCGACGACGGCCAGCTCAAACCCCTGCTTGGTATAACGTATATAAAAACTGACTATTACGACCAGCGCCAGCGCGATGATCCACCCCGCGTGCACGCCCAGTACTTTGGGCAGCTGCGCGTCGATCGGGAACATTGCTATCTTGGGGTAACCCATGTCGCGCGGATTTTTCCACGGCCCCTCGCGCAGGTATTGGATTATATACATCGCGACATAGTTGAGCATCAGCGTGAACAACGTTTCGTTGGCGCCGTACCGCGCGTTGCACCACGCGGGGATCAGCCCCCACAACGCTCCTGCGATAACCGCGGCCAGAGCCATCACAACCAGCAGCAGCCATCGCGGCCACGCCGCGCCGAACAAATTCTGGTGGTACAGCGCAAAGTATGTCGCCGCGATCGCGCCGACGCACATCTGCCCCTCGCCGCCTATATTCCAGTACCTCATGCGGAACGCGACGGCCAACCCCAGCGCGGTCACGCATAGCGGAGCCGCGAGCTTGATCGTTTCGCGGACGCTTATCGCGGTGCCGAACACCCCGCGCAGCATCCCGGCGTATATCGTCGCTGGAGGGAATCCGATCAGCCTGATAAACAGCCCGCCCGTCATAAGCGCGAGAATCAGCGCCAGCAGCCGAAGCCCCGCCGCGTGAAGAGGAGGCATCGACTCGCGCTGAGCCATGCGGATCGAATAACGCCTCATCGGGACACCCCCGTCATCATCAGCCCGATCATCTCGCGCGTCGCGTTCTTCGCCTCGACGATACCGGATACGCGGCCGCCGCACAGCACCATTATCCTGTCGCACAGTTCCAGCAGTACGTCCAGATCCTCGCCGACGAACAGCGCCCCGACGCCCGCGCGCTTTTGTTCGTTGAGCAGGTCGTATATCACGTATGACGAATGCACGTCCAGTCCGCGTACGACGTAGCTGGTCACGAGGAGTTCGGGCTTGCTCATCAACTCGCGACCCAGCAGCACCTTCTGCAGATTGCCGCCGGAGAGCCTGCCCACGGGCCGCAGCGGTTCCGGCGGGATGATCGACAGGCGATCGACCAGATCGCAGGCGCGTTTCATCGCGCCGGAGCGGCGAAGGAACGGCCCGCGCTGCAGCCGGTAATCGCGCAGCAGCAGGTTGTCCACGATGTTCATCGACCCGACCAGCCCCATGCCCAGCCTATCCTCCGGTATGAAGCCCAGCCGCACGCCTTGATCGTATATCCGCCGGGGGGACTGACCCGCTATGTTGCGTCCGTGCAGCAGGATCTCGCCGGAGCCGACGGTCAACCCCGCGATAGCCTCGCACAGCTGCTTCTGACCGCTGCCCGCCACGCCCGCCACGCCGAGTATCTCGCCCGATTCCAGGTTGAACGACGCGTCCGACAGCCGCAGCGAACCGTCCGCGTCCCTGATCGTCAGGTTGTTTACGGTGAGCAGCGGCCTGCGCGCGGTTTCGGGACGCTCGATATTGAGGCTTATCTTCTGCCCGACCATGAACTCGGTCAATTCCTCCGGGGTGGTTTGATCCTTGCGCACGGTCGCGACGCGCCGCCCTTGCCGCAGTATCGCGACGCGATCCGATAGCGCCATCACCTCGTTGAGCTTATGGGTGATCATGATTATAGCCGCGCCGCCTTCGCGCATCCGGCGCAGTATATCGAACAGCCTATCCGCTTCCTGAGGCGTGAGCACCGCCGTAGGCTCGTCGAGTATCAGTATGTTCGCGCCGCGATAGAGCACCTTGAGTATCTCGACGGTCTGCTTCTGGGACACCGACATATCGCTAACGCGGCGCCCCAGATCGACGTCCAGCCCATAACGATCGCTTAACGCGCGAACGTCGGCGCGCAGCCTGGACGAGGACTGGCCGCGCCGGCGCGGCAGACCCAGTATGATATTCTCCTGCGCGGTAAACGGCTCTACCAGCTTGAAGTGCTGATGGATCATGCCGACGCCCAACCTCCGCGCGTCGTTTGGCGTGCGAATATCCTCGCGTTTGCCGCGCACGAATATCGCGCCGCTGTCCGGACGATACAGCCCGGTGATCATATTCATCAGCGTCGTCTTGCCGGAACCGTTCTCGCCCAGCAGCGTCAGTATCTCGCCGGTGTACAGTTCGGCGTCGATAGCGTCGCACGCCGTCAGCGAGCCGAACGTCTTGGTCAGGCGTTTCAGTTCGAGAACGGGCGCGGTATCCAAAAAAGGGCGAACGGACTCCGCGTGAAGTCCGTTCGCCGTGGCGGCGCTGCCAGTTTTCATTTCACGATAAGGCCTTCGACCAGCCAATCGATCGAGGTGATTTCGGTGTCGGTCAGACGCTGTCCGGCCTGGACGCGCACCGCGCCAGTGTTGTCCTTGATCTCGCCGTCGAACACGTCAAACTCGCCGGAGAGGATCTTCGCGGCCGCTTCGTCGATAAGCGCCTGCGCGCGCGGGTCGTTGTTCGCGGTCAGTTCCGACAGCCCGACGAGGCCTTCCTTCATGCCCATGAACGAGTTCTCGGGCGTCCACTCGCCGTCGATTACGGACTGTACGGCCGTGGTCACGTACGCGCCCCAATTCCAAATAGGCGAGCACAGTTCCGCGTCCGGCGCGTCGTCGCTCATGTCGGCGTTATAGCCCACGCCCCACACGCCGCGGTTTTGCGCCGCGATCTGGGGCATCGAGGTATCCTGATGCTGAGCGATTACGTCGCATCCCAGATCAAGCAGCGCCTCTGCGGCCTGGCGTTCGACGGTCGGATCATACCATGTGCTGGTGTACTGGATATAGACCTCGGCTTCCGGATTGACGGAGCGCACGCCCAGCGTGAACGCGTCGGCGCCGCCGTTCACCTCGGGGTTGCTGAACGCCGCGACGTAGCCGATCTTGCCCGACTGGGTCTTGAGTCCCGCCGCGATGCCGCTCAAGTAGCGCGGCTGGTATATACGGCCGAAATAATTATTGAAGTTGACGCCGTTTGACTTGTAGCCGGAGCAGTGGCTGAAGATGACGTCCGGATACTCGGCGGCCAGCGCCTCCGTGTAGTCCATAAACCCATATGATGTGGTGAATATGATCTGGCAGCCCTGTTCGATCAACTCCAGGATAGCGTTTTCACAGGCCGCGTCCTCTGATACATTGGTCTTGTAGAGCACTTGTTCATCGGTCAGTCCCAGCGCGGCCTGCATGGCCAGCGTGCCCTGGTGATGCGCGTATGTATAGCCCTTGTCGCTCACGTCGCCGATGTATACGAAACCGACCTTTAGCTGATCCTTGGGCACCGGCGCGAACTCGGCGTTTGCGCTTAACATGCTGAACGAACAGAGCGCGAGAACCAGCGCGGCGATAATCGCAACACGCCTAGCGTTGCTGTGCATGGCAATCTCCTCCTCATAACACCTTGGGACGGCGTTCGACCGTCCGTTGACCTGTCCATTATACGATATCATTCGATCGATTTCAACAGGATAATACGGTTGCCGCACTATAAACGACAATCCCCCTCGCCCATGGGCTGCGGGGGATTGCGCCGCCATTATGACGGTATTACGCCTTTTTTCAATATAATGTTAGCGTACAGCGCGCCCTCGCCCGTCTGCACGACCGCGTAAGCCCGCTTCGCGCGCTCATAGAACGCGAAACGCTCGACATTCTCGATCTTGACCCCCGGCGCGTGTTTTGCTAGTATCGCGCGGTAATCTGCCCAGATCGCCGGACTATCTCCGACCGGATCGCCCGGAACCACCTGCATCAGCGCGACCGGGGCGTCGACGTAAGTATCCAGCGGATACAGCGCGAGTATGGCGTCCAGCAGCGCGGGTATCGGCTGACCGTCGCAGCGCACGAGCCGCTTGGCCATAGCCGTGCCTGGGAAATTACCGTCGCCCAGCGCCAGCTCGTCGCCGTGCCCCATCTCGTCCAATATCTTCAGCAATTCAGGCGGGATCAATGGCGATATGCCTTTAAGCATAACGATTCCCTCCCAATACTACATTATATGAGCGTCTCCGCGTCGTTTGAGATCGACACCTCGTCTACGCTGCGGATACCCCAACGCGCCAGCACCAGCTCAGACTTTTCCTTACCCGGACCGACGGCGACGAGTACGTTATCGTCCCTTATGCCGGTGACGGTGCCGTGCATGCCGCCGATCGTAGTGACGCGGTCGCCGACCTTCAGGTTCGCGAGCATGTCCTTGACCTGCTTATCCTTCTTGCGCTGAGGGCGAATCATCATGAAGTACAGCACTACGCCGATAAGCAGGAACGGCACGAACTGCATTATCATCGTCACGGGGCCGGCGGCTTCCACAGCCTCTACCGCCGCGGGATCGGTAACGGCGTCGGTCACGGCCGGCGCCGCGTCGGATACCGCGTCCAAAAGCGTCCATAGTTTTCCGGTCAGGAGATTCATCGTTAATACACACCGCCTTATTGTATTTGTCCAACCAACTCGTCCTTATTATACCTGCCCCGATATTCCGGCGCAATGACATAATGAAGTTAATTGGGAAAGTTCACCGAATGTTCATGAATTTCAGCATGATCGGCTCCGCTCTTGCAGTTTCCGCAAGTATCTGCTTTAATAGCAAGCAGAAGAAGCCGTCGAAAAGGAGGTAACACGCTATGTTGTCCGCGTTACAGAATCGGCAGCACCCGCAGCTTATATACGGCACAGGCAACCCCGCCAAGCTTTCGTCCATGAAAAACGCTCTCGCGCCTCTCGGCATTCAAATCGCCGGCATCAATGAAACGGGCGTTCCCGTGCCGGATATAGATGAAAACGGCGGCACGCCTTTGGAGAACGCCAGGATCAAAGCGCTGGCGTATTACGATATAATTAGGAGGCCTGTGTTCGCTTGCGATTCGGGATTATATATTGAAGGATTGCCCAGCGGGGAACAGCCGGGCGTGCATGTCCGCATGATTGACGGTAAGCGGCTGAGTGACGACGACATGATTGAACACTATTCGGCCATTGCCGGGCGCCTGGGCGGCAAGGCTGCAGCTCGGTACATGAATGGAATCTGTCTTGTTATGGACAGCCGCAGAATCTATGATCACTTCGGAGACGATATCGCCGGCGAGCCGTTCTACATAACATCAGTGCCGCACAGCAGGCGCGTGCCAGGCTTCCCCTTGGAGAGCCTGTCGGTTCACATATCCAGCGGCAGGTATTATTTTGACGGCGCATGTTTCGACGGGCACGTCGGAACCGCTGACGAAGGGTTTCGGGCGTTCTTCCGCAAGGCGCTGGCTGAATCCGCGTAACGCAGGCTATTCCTGCGGATAGGCGCGGTTAGTGACGGGGCGCGCGAAAAAATCCCGAGGCATTCCCCCCCCCCGGGATTCCAAATGGAGCGGGTGATGGGAATCGAACCCACGTATCCAGCTTGGAAGGCTGGAACTCTGCCATTGAGTTACACCCGCAAGTCAAACGCGCCGCACCAGCTCAACCCGTCAGTCAGCCTTGTTTTCTACGCAGCGCGCTGCACCCCATGACTGGAGCGGTAGACGAGATTCGAACTCGCGACTTCGACCTTGGCAAGGTCGCACTCTACCACTGAGCTACTACCGCGCGCGTCGATATATAATATACTCGGTTCCCACAACTTGGTGCAGGCGAAGAGACTTGAACTCATACGCCTCGCGGCACTGGAACCTAAATCCAGCGCGTCTGCCAATTCCGCCACGCCTGCAAACTTGTGGGCTAACCCCGCTGAACGCGATGCGTCAGCGGGCAGATTGGATTATAATCCATTTTGAGGGGGATGTCAACAGAATTAACGCGAGCCGCGAAAACGGCGCTGCGGCAGAGGGGGGCGTCATCCCTTAAACATCCATCCCCGGATACAACACCGCCTGACCAGTCTGCTGAAACCCCGCCGCCCGGAAAAACTCCGCCGCCGGAGCGTTCCTTAACCATACTTGCGCGCTGACACTGCGGCATTGCTCCTCGTACAGGTACTGCCTCGCCCCAGCCAGCAACGCCCTCGCCACGCCGCGTCTGCGGCATCGCGGCTGCGTGTATAGCATCAGCACACGCCCCTCCGCCCCATAACCGGCCACTATAATCTCGCCCAGTATCTCGTCCTCCTCAAGCACACCCAGCGACGCGAATACCGTGTTCCTCCGCGCCTTATCCAGCCAATCCAGCGAGTGCTGCGTCGCGCTGTACGGATTGACCCGCGCCAGCAGCTTCTCGCTCTGCTCGGGCGTATCCAGGTTGGTGAACGCCAGCCTGCAGCCTACTGGCGGCTTCGGCCCCCAATCCCCGCTCTTGAGTATGTCGCGCATGACAATCTCCGCGTCGTCATTGTGAAACCCCTGCTCCGTGAAATACATCAACCGCTCCGGGTCGCGCGGGCTGCATGACGCGTATATCCTCGCCGACAACTCGGGACGCTTGCGCCTTAGCATCATCGCGCGGGTGAACGCCGCGCCGAACAGCAGATCGCGCGCCCTCGCGAACGCCTCGATTATCAGGTAATAATTAAGCGGCCTGTCCGGCAACAGCTGGTGATTGACATATTCCACAACGGCGGCCATGCCTATCCGCTGGCCGCTGTTATCCGTAGCGACAAATATATTCTCACGGGGCGCACCGCTCATCGCGGATTGCCCCATATCGATGCGCAATCGCAGCCCTCGCTTTTTCAACAGTTTCCCAAGCGCTCTTCCATTATGGTTTCAAGCGCTCTTCTATTATAAATATCTTCCCCGTTTTTGTCCAGATTAAGTTGAACTTTGCCTAAATCGGCACCCTTATCTGATTCGAGCATAATGTGAAAAGCGAGGGGGGATCAAGGATGTATTGTATGCAGTCTTGCGACGTCAACAAAACCTTGTATGGCATACCTCTGGAGCCGCTGCCCGATCCCGTGCTATTTGACGACTGCGGCGCTGAAAACTGCGCTGATTTCACCGATCCGGTGCATGGCGCGGGTTGTTTGTTTGACGAGTTCGATCCCGACATTTTCAACAAACCCTGCTGCAAGAGCGGCTGCTGCGCCATATGCAACCGCATCGGCGACGACGCTCCGTACTTGGTACCGCATATCATCTCCTGCATGGAACCATGGGCATACGCCGCGTCGGCGTGCGTGGGTCAGGGACACGGTCGATGCAGAAACCATCGTATCAATCTATTAATAGGACTCCTGCCCACGTGCAGGTGTATGCCTATCGCCGAGGTCTATCCTATTCCCGGAAACGGCACAACCCAGGCGTTCTGCGACGAGACGCCGCTTAGCACCCGGTGCTGCATCAGACCCGTAGCCCCGTCGGACGTCGCAGCCGCCGAAAGGGGATACGAGGTAATGTGCATACGCGTGCGCGGCGTCCCCACAATGGAGTTTGTGGAATATGGCGTGGCCAATCCGACGTTTAACAACGATCCGAACGGCTACACCTTGACCGTCCGTCCCACGCTACACCTTGAGGTGCTGCTGAAGGACTGCTGCGGATACATGTACACGATCAAGACCTCCTATAGATTCCCCAACACAATGCTGCTGGTATTCCCTCTGCACTGCAAGCTGTGCGAACTGGGCGACGCCAATATTTACCTTAAAACGAAGATTCAGCTGTGCGGCGGCACGACTATCATATGGCCCGACCGCTCCCCCAGCCGCCGATTCGACTTCACCGTCAACATGGCGGTAGACGCGTGCATCGTCAAGCATATCCCCTATGACACATGCGGCGTGACCAGCCGCTGCCTCCCTTCGCTGGTAAACGGCGCGCACAACATATCCGATCCGCAGGACGTATTCGCTCTGGACGCGCCGTACCTGGTGCCGTTCCCTATCGCGTGTCGCAGGATACGCAGCGAGCGCGTGCTGGACGAAACTGTGTGGGGCACACCCGTCTATCGATGCGTCAATCGCTCAATCACCCTGCCGCCCTTCAATCAATGGCCCGGCGTGGGCCCATGGAAGATAATCAGCGTCAGTTCGACGGGGCAAACGGGCGTGACGTTCGACGACTGCATCGTGCCCACGCCGCCGCAAACCATCACGGAATGCAACGCGACGCATGACATCCCGTGCATGACCGAGGCGGCGTGCAACGCGAAACTCCTGGAAAACTGCCACTCCCATACCCTGGAAGCCCAGCTGAACGTCAGCCTGACTGTGCAGGTGGAGGATTCGCTGAGTGATACCTACACCATCACGGCGAGTTTTCCGCAGGCTTTGAACATCAACCTGGGCACCGAATGGGCCAATATCTGCCGCGCCTGGCTATATGTCAAGACCAAGTTCAGCCTGTGCGAGGAGAGCAGCGTCACCGCCGGGGGCGGAGCGGGCGTGCCCGTGCTCTTAAGCCTGCCCGTAGATATGCTGCTGGAAGCCTGCGTAATGAAGCTGATCCCGTACCAGATAACGGGCAAGGACACTCGATGCAACCTTGGCCCGTGGTATTACAAGGACTACTGCAAGTATCCGATAGCCCCGCAGAGCGCCAGCCCCGCGTCGTCCGGCGCGTCCGGCACGTCCGGCACGTCCGGCGCGCCCGGCACGTCCGGCGCGAACCAGCCTTCTGCGCAAACGCCCCAGGAGGATGCAACCCTCGATGCGCAGCCCGCGCAGGCGGCCACCAGGCCCGCTCCCGCTCGTCCTATTCGCGACGTCATACCCGCCGGATGCCGCAAAGGCAGACGCCTTGCGGTATGATTAACGCCTGCGACGCGCCGTTTTACTCCTTTCGGCACGGCGGATTAAGCGTGGGTTTGGTGTAAAACGGCATGACCATTCTAGATTAGTCATATCAGGAATCCCTTTATTATCAACGCAAACATCGCCCTGCCCGCCAAACGCGCCGGAAAAAACCGGCGCGTTTTCACTTGTCCCCAAACATTAGACAATTATGCCCTATTTGTAATTAAACTGCATTTTTGACCATCTCTCCTGCAATCACATAACATGCAAGCGAGGAGGGATTTTTCCAAATGAGTCAAAGCTACATAGACACTACGAATGGTTACACGAACCTAGTTAATCCCCAAGTCTACGACACGGCCAAAGGTCTTGCCTGTGGATGGAAATGGTCCTGCCAGGATCCATGCTGTGGCGACGCCGGCTCCGCCGGTTCTTCCACGGAATGGCCTAGCACCCGCTGCTCCTGTTGCGACGCCTGCGATCTGGGCGAAGATGAAGATGATTTGCCGCCAGGCAGCGAATCGGGTCCGCCAAGCAGTGGCTATACCGACGAACCCTGCTGCTTCAACGGAACCTGCTGCCCGTGCAGCACCATCACCAACGACGCGCCCGCGCTGGTCGCCAGAGCCATCGGCTGCGGACAGAGACACATCTGCAAGTCCATCAAGACCCTGCCGCTGTGCCGCGAACAACTCGACATCGGCGTTAGCAGCAACGGATATGCCGATCTTCCCGGCCGTCCACCCCACACGATCGTTTGCGTCCGCGCTACCGGCGCTTCAGTCGTGCAGATGGAAGACTGCCTTGGCACAAACGACCTGAACCTGATCAACCCGAACTGCGACAGCTATAACCTATGGCTGCGGTTCAAGATCCCGGTAGAGGTCATCGTGCGCGACTGCTCCGGATACCTCTACTGCCTGAAGAGCTTCTTCACGGAACTGGTACGTATCCCGTTGACCGCGCGTATTCACAACCTGGGCGAATCCTATATCTACGCGAAGGTTCGCGTGCGCCTGTGCTACCCGAACAAGGCCGAGGCCGTCCCGCTGTATGATAGCGAGACCGGCGACCCGTTGGGCCGCGGTCCGACCATCTGCCCGGAAGCCTGCTCCGGCCCGACAGTGCCGTTCTACTGCACCTCCGCCATAGCGCGCGACGCGTTCCGCGAAGAGGATCAGTATGATCTGGCCAACTGCCTGATCGAAGAAGACACCGCGACCGGCTGCCACTACGAGTATACATTCGGCACCTACGAATGCCGCAATTCCGACAATCCGAACGGCCCGAACCTGCTGGAACGCTGCTCAAACGGCAACCCGAAGCTGGATATCCTCATCGAGGCCTGCGTAGTACGCCTGGTGCCCGAAACAGGCACCGGCACCAACGCCACGAACGATCCCTATGTCTGCATCCCATAAGGGAACAGTTAGCCGTTGACTCCGGCTGGCTGCGCGGACGGAGCAATTGTGTAATCATACGCGGCGTCACAACCAAGCCTGCGCCCGTGATTCAAACCGGGTCGTAAGGCCCGGCCCTGGCAAACAGTCTTGGCGTTTACCAATGATTCATAATGAACTTGCGAATCAGAGCAATCTGACAGTTCCGGCTTTGTCCGGAACGCACGCTACGTAAGAAAAGGCCGCGATTAATAGTCGCGGCCTTTCGGAGCGGAAAGGACGCATGTCCAATTCGCTGGCGATGGCGCAGGCGCAGCCCGCTGTCGCGACGCGGCTATCAATCATCGTATAATGATTAGAAAAGGGGTTCAATTATGAGTCAGCAAGTTACTAACCTAGACGGATCTCCTTACACCAACCTTATCAACCCACAAGTGTATAACTCCGCCGAGGGTCTGGCCTGCGGATGGAAGTGGACCTGTCAAGACCCGTGCTGCAAGCAGCCGGATCAAGAGCGCTGCTCTTGCTGCGATATGTGCCAGCTGGGCTATGACCAGGACGACGCCGACGTGCCAGAGGGCGGGGATGAGCCGCAGTATGACGAACGCTACACCTATGAACCCTGCTGCTATAACGGCACCTGCTGCCCCTGCAAAGCCATCGCGGGCGACGTGCCACCCATGTATCCCCAGGCTATCGGCTGCGGCACCCGCCATATCTGCAAGGTCATAAAGACGCTGCCGCTGTGCCGTGAGCAGCTGGATCTGCCCGCGTCCGCCGGAGGCCACGCCGATCTGCCCGGCCGCCCGCCTCATACCATCGTGTGCGTCCGCTCCACTGGCGCCACCCTCGTGCAGGACGCAGAGTGCCTGCAGAGCGCCGACAACACCAACTGGAACGACCTGAACCTGATCAACCCGAACTGCGACAGTTTCAACCTGTGGGTTCGCCTGAAGATCCCGCTGGAGATCATCGTGCGCGACTGCGCCGGATACCTCTATTGCCTGAACAGCTTCATCACGGAGCTGGTGCGCATCCCGCTGACCGCGAGGCTACATAACCTGGGCGAGGGTAAATACCTCTACACCAAGGTACGCGTGCGCCTGTGCTACCCGAACCAGGCCGAGGCCACCCCGCTGTATGATACCGACGGCGACCCGCTGGGCGCAGTCGATCCCGCCATACCGGAATGCATCCCAACCGATTGCGGCGTAGGCCCGACGTTCCCCTTCAACTGCATCACCGCTATCGTGAACAACCGCTTCCGCGAGGAACAGGCGGGGAACCTAGCCGAATGCCTGCTCGACATGGATAACGAAGAGCGGAACTGCCACTATGACTACACGTTCGGCACATACCCCTGCGTCGACCGTGACGACCCCGCCGGCCCGGATCTCAACAATCGCTGCGCGAACGGCAACCCGAAGCTGGATATCCTCATCGAGACCTGCGTAGTAACGTTGATCCCCGGCGGCGCCAACGGCAACGGCAATCCATACGTCTGCAACGTGTCAGGCAGCAACTAATCGGCTGAACATAATAACTGACCATTATAACTGTCCGGCTTTACCTCCGGCGAAAAGGAACGTGATCGATTCCAAACGCGATTGATCGATTCAGATTGGCTGATTTTGATTGACCGGAATCGGCTGGTCCCAATCGATGGAACAGTAAGGCGCGGGGATCGCGGCCAAACCGCGATCCCGCGCCGGCGCCAGTCCGCCAAATTCATTGGCGGTGACCGCCTTGTAATAGGAAAGGGGTTAACTATGAGTCAGCAAGTCTTCGACGTCAACGGCAACGGCTACACCAACCTGATTAATCCGCAAGTATACAACACCGCCGAGGGTCTGGCCTGCGGATGGAAGTGGACCTGTCAGGATCCGTGCTGCAAAGCAGCCGATAAGAGCCGCTGCTCGTGCTGCGATATGTGCCAATTGGGCTTTGACGACGACGACGCCGACGTGCCGGAAGGCGGAGACGCGCCGCAGCATGATACCCGCTACACCTATGAACCATGCTGCTATAACGGCACCTGCTGCGCCTGCAAGGAAATCGCGGGCGACGCGCCGCCTATCTATCCCCAGGCGATAGGCTGCGGCACCAGACATACTTGCAAGACCATAAAGACATTGCCGCTGTGCCGGGAACAGCTTGACCTGCCCTCGTCCGCAGGCGGGCACGCCGATCTGCCTGGCCGTCCGCCTCACACGATCGTCTGCGTCCGCGCCACCGGCATCATCCTTGTGCAGGACGCGGAATGCCTGCGCAGCCCCGACAACACCCGCTGGAGCGACCTGAACCTGATCAACCCGAACTGCGACAGCTACAACCTGTGGGTTCGTTTCAAGATACCGCTGGAGATCATCGTGCGCGACTGCGCCGGTTATCTGTATTGCCTGAAGAGTTTCATGACGGAACTGGTGCGCATCCCGCTGACCGCGCGCCTGCATAACCTGAGCGGCGTTTATATCTACGCCAAGACGCGCGTGCGTCTGTGCTATCCGAACCAGGCCGAGGCGACGCCGCTGTACGACGCCGACGGCGACCCGCTGGGCGCAGTCGATCCCGCCATACCGGAATGCGTCCCGTCCGGCTGCGGCGTAGGCCCGACCTTCCCGTTCAACTGCATCACCGCCATCGTCAACAACCGCTTCCGTCAGGAAGTGGCGCCCAATCTGGCCGAATGCCTGCTCGACATGGATAACGAAGAGAGGGACTGTCACTTCGATTATACCTTCGGCACATACCCGTGCCTCGACCGCGACGACCCCGCCGGACCCGATTACAACAACCGCTGCAGCAACGGTAATCCCAGGCTGGATATCCTCGTGGAGGCCTGCGTTATGCGGCTGACGCCCGGCGGCAACGGCAACGGTTCCTATATCTGCGACAGCACCGGCATATAGCCTCCATAACATATCCCAACCGGCCAGCCGCCGACGCTAAAGGATAACGATCGTTCAGCAGATTCCCCCGAATGATTACGCGAACAGGGCCGCGGCGAGACCGCGGCCCGGATACCAAGCCAGATTGCCGGGGAAGGCGTCCGCATTATGCGATGACAACCCCCAAATGGCGAGGCGTACACGCACCGCAAGCCGGCGCGCGCGTATCATGCAATCGAGGAGGGATTTGCATGAACATCAATCCTTTTTGCGCCGGCGGTTTGTATCCCGCCCAGCCATGGCCCTACGGAACCGGATGTGATTGCTGCTCAGACGCCTCCAGCTGCACGGAGTGCATACCGGGGGTGACCGATCCGAGCGATTCGCCGGATCACCCAACACTACCTTGCTGCCGAGGCGGTAACTGCTCCCAGTGCCAGTGCATATCAGGAGACATACCCTGGCTGATGCCTAAGGCAATTGGATGCGGTCGTATCCACAGATGCGCGGACAGCTGGAGCGACGTCGGCTCCCCCAGCCAGTACCTTATTCTGTGCAACAACGACAGCGCCCACGCAAACCTGGATGGTCAACTGGACGGATACAGGCTGCCTGGCCGCCCGCCTCATACTATCACTTGCGTTCACGCCACTGGTATACATTCCAGGGCGCGCAACCCGCTCCTCGCTCCTATCGCCGACTGTGCCGCCAGCGGCTCGAACATCATCATAAACCCGACGAACGGATACGATATGGTGCTGCGCATCGAGATCCCGCTGGAAGTGATCATCCGCGATTGTTGCGGGAATCAGTACTGCCTAAAGTCATTCCTGATAGATGAAATACGCATTCCGCTGTGCGTGCGCGCCCAGTTGGTGAGGGATTCCAGCGATTACCTGTTCCTCAAGGCGCGCGTCAGGCTGTGTACGCCATACAGCGTGCCCGCGACTTCCAGCACCAACGCTTGCACCAACCAGATAAGCATCGGACCCGACACCCTGAGGCTGGAGATGCTGGCCGAGGCCTGTGTCGTGAAGCTGGTACCGTACGGCGTGCTCGGGTATGATCCATACTCGTGCCAGCCACCCAAGTATAACTAATCAAATACATATCAGTTATAGTATCAATTGTTCCGCATCGCGGTCTTCCGGCGCGGCGCGCCGTGCATTCGAGGAGGGATTCGCGTGAGCTTCAATCCAGTCTGCGCCGGCGGCATTTATCCCCTTCTATCACCGCAATACTGTCCCGGAAGCAACTGCTGCGAGGGCAGGCTGTGCCTAGATTGCCATCCGGAACTGAGCGAGCCGGGCAACGGGGCCGATCATCCGTCCATCCCCTGCCGCGCGAACGGCCTGCCCGCCCAATGCGACTGCATGTCCGCCGACGTACCATGGCTGATGCCCAAGGCGTATGGCTGCGGCCGCATACACAAGTGCGCCGACGACCTGGATTATCCTAACCTGATGTTCAGCAACGGCGACGGCAACCATCCTTTCCTGGATGGGCAGTTGGATGGATGCACCATGCCGGGGCGCGCGCCGCACACGATTACATGCGTCCACGCAATGGGGATCATGCCGACGGTATTCGACCCGGCCGTATCCGGATTGGCGCCGCCATGCTGCTCGGCGAGCAACACAATCATCGAGGCGGACGGCTTTGATATCATACTGCACGTGGAAGTGCCGATCGAACTGATCATCGATGACTGCTGCGGTTACCAATTCTGCCTTAAGTCATTCCTGAAGGATCAGATACGCATACCGTTATCCGTGCCCGCCATGCAGGTAAAGTGCTCCAGCGACCTGCTATATCTCAAGACGCGCGTCCGGTTGTGCCAGCCTTATCCCGTGCCGCCCGATGTCAGCGTGAACGCCTCGCACTCGGCGGCGTGCGCACCGGTTCCGGCATCGGGCAGGGGGCTGCCTCTGGGCGGCGCGGGCGGCATGAGGCTGGAGGTTCTGATGGAGGCTTGCGTCGTCAAGCTGATGCCCTTCGGCGTGCTCGGCACCGATCCATACGCGCTGCAGGCTCCTAAGTACATTTAAGCCTATCAACGCGCATTGACTAACGATCCGCGCCGCGTGGCGGATCCTCTTCGCCGCCCAACTCACATTAACTTGCGGTCTCCTTCACGTCTTCTCATATCGAGGCGAAACCGGCGCGATTGAACGCGCCGGTTTCACTTTTATTATAATAGTACATCTAACCGGCTATGGTCAGCAGTCGTACGCCTGGTAATAAGGGCAAGGATACTTGCAGGGCAGCTTCGGCGGCCGGCAGATATACGGATCGTCCGGACTGCCGCAAGGGACTAGCTTGATGACGCACGCGGCGACCGATACCTTCAACCTTGGGCATTTGTCGAATGATATGATTTCATCTCCAGGAACGTCGTCGCCGCAGACGTCCAGATACTCAAAGGCGTTGTCCGGATCCAGCAGATCCTTTATCT
This sequence comes from Oscillospiraceae bacterium, assembly GCA_031282605.1. Classification (GTDB taxonomy): domain Bacteria; phylum Bacillota; class Clostridia; order Christensenellales; family Aristaeellaceae; genus BNUH01. The sequence goes on along the minus strand of JAITDK010000242.1, from coordinate 5,211 downwards.
CGCTCTCGGCGCGTACAGGAGCGCACAGGGTCACCGTCGCCCTAACGTATATCAACGGGCGCTTGGGCAGGCAGGATACACGACCGGTCAGCGGTATCTTCACCTTCTCGGCAAACCAGCTCTTCAGGCAATGCATGAACCCCGCGCAGTCACGGACGATGATGTCCACCGGGATCTTGATACGAACATAGTAATCATATGCGTCGTCATCGTTATCTTTGTCAAGGCAGTCCTCGACGACGACCGCTCCTGTATTCTTAACGCAGACTATCGTGTGCGGCGGGCGGCCAGGCAGATCGCCGCGATCCAGGCATTCCGGATCCAGCGGCAGGCAGTATGCCTGCTTGCACCGCTCAGTTTTACCGCAGCCGATGGCGCGCGGCATTAGGTACGGCAGGTTTTTGGTAAAATCAGCGCAGGCGGCGCAGCAGCCGTTGCGGCAGCACGGTCCGTCCTCACCACATTCATCACAGCAGCAGTCGAGTTCCGGCGGCTTGGGCATATCCGGCGGATAGCAGCAGCCAAACCCATGCCCGCACTCCTTGCACGGCTTGATGGGATATGCGGGATATTGAGGTTTATACGGGTAATTTGGACTGCCGGGGTGGCAGGGATATTTAGGATAAGGGTACTGTAGAGGCGCGGGACTGTGTCCGCATTTATTGCATCCAGGATAACTGGAATATATAGGATTGTGTGTTAACTGAGGATATGAACAATTATGACTCATTATATTTCCTCCTCGCCATATACTCTATGCGTCACTATGCATATAGGTGCATTGAGTGCACGTTAATTTCGCAAGATTAAAATTCAGTGAGAGAATGGTGGATTATAGGTGAGATCATAATGAAATAGGGCAAGATTCATTGACTTGATCCTGTATTTAGGATAGTATAGTATTATGGTCGGACGGGGTGAGAGACGGAGGTGGGGAGATGAGCAAGACGGTGTCGGAAAGCGTCAGGTTTCCCAGGAGCGCGGTCAAGCCCGCGGAACGGTCGATAAAGAAGGTGCGGCGGAAGTCGCCGATACCTTACCTGCTGGCGGGGTTGGCGGGATTGATGTACGGGGTTAATATGCCCGTGTATCTTTTCAGCGAATATTTGAAGTTGGCCATATTGGCGGCGGCGGTCTACTGGTTCGCTAGGATATTCTGGAAAGATCGCATCGTCGAGGTGGAGACCGAGCCGGACAGTGGCGACGAATCCGCCAATGAATTGATCCGCGAGGCGCGGCTGGCGATTACTCGTATACGCGCGTGCAACGACGCGATCGCCGATCCGATATTGAGCCGCACGATAGAGCACATCGAGGGCAGCGCCCGCGAGATGCTGCTGCGTATCGAGGAGAAACCGGAGCTGCAGAATCAGCTGCGCACGTTCCTGCGCTACTATCTGCCCACGACGGTTAAGATACTAAACACCCGCGCGGAACTGGAGCCGGGCAAAGGTTCGACCAGTAAGGCCGCGTTTGAGACGAGGGCGCGTACGGAGAGGATGCTTGAGCAGATCGACAAGGCGTTCATCAAGCAGAACGACGCGCTAGAGAAGAACCGCTATCTCGACGTACAGGTGGAGATGGATGTGCTGGACGGGATGCTGCGCTCGAATGGATTAACCGCCGGCGAATAACACTAGGGATCTATCCGCAAATGAGAACTATGAGGAGGCGCGCCGCGATGCCTGACAACGACCTCACCCTTACCCAGACCGACGTGCTGGAGATGAAAAGCCCCTCTGATCTAACGCTGACCCAACTCTCGGTCAAGGATCAGGAATCGGTGCGCGCGTTCGCCCAGAAGATAAACGTGCGCGACACGACCGAGGTGCTGCAGTTCGGCGCGGAGGCACAGAGGAAGCTGACCGTGTTCGCCGACTCCGCGCTGGCCAACGTGCGAAACAAGGATACCGGCGTGGTCGGGCAGACGCTGACCGATCTGGTCGGGCAGCTGCAGGGCTTCTCGCCCGAGCCTGAGAAAAGCAAGGGTCTACTGGGGATATTCAAGAAGACGTCCAACCAGATACAGTCGCTCAAGGCGCGGTATGACAAGGTGGAGGTCAGCGTAAACAAGGTGGCCGATACGCTGGAGGATCACCGGCTGCAGATGCTGCGGGACATCGCGATGCTCGACAGGCTGTACGACGAGAACGTCGATTACTATAAGCAGTTATGTTTCTATATCATCGCGGGGCGCGAGAAGCTGGATACGCTGCGCAAGGTGGATCTGCCAGAGACGCGGCGCAAGGCGCAGGAGAGCGGCGAGCCTTCCGACGCGCAGCGCGCCAACGACTTGAGCCAGGCGATCGACCGATTCGAGAAGAAGATATACGACCTGGAACTGACGCGCCAGATCAGCATACAGATGGCGCCCCAGATCCGATTGGTGCAGAACAACGACGCGCTGATGGCCGACAAGATCCATTCGACGCTGGTCAACACGCTGCCGTTGTGGAAGAGTCAGATGGTGCTGGCGCTGGGACTATCCAACAGCAAGGCTGCGCTTGAGGCGCAGCGGTACGTAACCGACGCGACGAACAAGATGCTCCGGCAGAACGCGGAGGCGCTCAAGATAGGCACGATTGAGACGGCGCGGGAGAGTCAGCGCGGCATAGTCGACATCGAGACGCTGGTGGAAACCAACAAGGCGCTGATCGACAGCCTGACCGAGGTGCAGAATATCCAGCAGGAAGGCCGGAACAAGCGCATCGCCGCCGAGGCTCAGCTGCGCCAGCTCGAGAACGAGCTGAAGCGGAAACTGCTTGAGGTGCGCGATTCGTCGGCGCGGATTCAGCCGTAGCGGGCGCGATATATCAGTGAATCATTTAGGAGGGGGTGCGCGGTGTTTAAGATGTTGAATAAGATCCCGCAGAAAGCGGCGGTTATAATCATGGCGCTTATGCTGGCGGGCGGCGTGGTCGTAGGCAACCGCATCGCGCTTTCCGAGGCGCGCGGGCCGGTGATCATCCATGCTGCTATCGACACGATACAGGCTTATATCGCACTTCCCGAGGCGCGAAAGGCAGTGATGAGCGCGATTGTACAGATGCGCGATCGGCTGGACACGATGGTTGCGAAATCAAACAACTATATCGTTATAGCCAACCGCTTAGGGATTGACATTACGACCGTAACGCAGATTCAAACCCAGGCGATGGATTTGACGAACGACGCTAACCCGGATCAAGACGCCGCGATTGGGTTCTACGACGCGGCGCTGCGGCTGAACGGCGCGGTGTTGGATCTGAACGATCAGATAAAGACGGCGATAGATAAGCTGCCGGCGTCCGACTCCAACAGGGCGAACGAGATCCTCGCGAGAGATTCAGCGTACAGCGAGTGGAACCGGACGCGGATAAATTACACCGACGCGGTTAATTACAATACGGCTGCGGAACACTTAAGCCAGGTGTATCGGTCGGTGCCTACGCGCTGGTTGTGGGGCGGGTACGATTATCCGCAGATCGTGGAGTGACCGGGCGGCATGAATCTGATACGATAAAGGAGGGTTGACCATGCGGAACACACGCGTTTTAACCGACGCATCCACGCGCGCGGGACTGGTCATTGTCATTATGACGGTCATCGGGTTCACGATCGCGTTCGGATTCACAGCGCTGGCGGATGTGCCCAACGCCCCTACCGAGGCGTACCAGATTTACGTGAACGACTTCGCGAACACGATCACAGTCTCCGACGCGCAGGCGATGCAGGAGATCGGCAGATTACTGGAGGAAAAGACTGGCGCGCAGGCATCGGCGGTTGTGGTACCCGGCCTAGACGGCATGACGATGGAGAAATACGCCGCGAAGCTGTTCGAGCAGTGGGGGCTTGGTCAGGCCAATGAGGATAACGGGGTGCTGTGGCTGCTGGCTGTGTCCGATCGCGAATACCAGGTTGAGGTCGGCAAGGGGCTGCAAGACACGCTAACGGCGTCGAGACTGGAGCGCATAACGGATACGGGGCTGGACGACTTCAAAGACGGAAACTACTCGCGCGGTATGCGCATAGTCTATGAGGCGCTGTGCGAGGCGGTAGCGCAAACGTATGGGGTGTCTCTGACGGACGCTGGCGGCGGCGGGTCGAGCGTCGAGTACAACTACGGTGGCGTGCGTACGTTACCCGGGTTTGGACTTGCATGGATAGGAGGATTGATCATGGCGTTGATTATAATAATTATCGTGGTGGCTGTAATTTTGAGCGCTGTTAACAGTTCGCGCCGTGGCGGTTACACGACCACGACGACCAGGACGGGATCGCCATGGGGGTGGTTCTTCCTTGGCAGCATGCTGAACAGACCGAGGCATTACCATCATCACCACGCGCCGCCTCCGCCGATACACGGACCGATGCACAGGCCGGGGCCGGGGCCGAGGCCGCCGATGGGCGGCGGGTTTGGCGGCGGATCGCACGGCGGTGGGTTCGGTGGCGGGTTTGGCGGTGGGTCGAGAGGCGGCGGGTTCGGCGGAAGTTCTCGCGGGGGCGGCGGTCACATAGGTCGCGGCGGGCACGGCGGGAAGTTCTGACGGCGAGACGAACAACGGGCGGATGTTAATATCCGCCCGAATTGATGAAGCGGGGTGGTATGGGTATGCAAGCCAGCGTTGTGCAGGCGGATCGCCTGATTAGTCTTTGCGACGACATATTAGGCCATATCACGGAAGCGCAGCGGTATTTGTCCAGTGCGCGGAATTGGGGATTGTTGGATATATTCGGCGGCGGGGCGTTGGTCACGATGATCAAGCATCGCAAGGTGGATAACTGTCACGCGCATCTGGACGCGGCCAACGGGATGCTTCAGCGGTTAGGCAATGAGTTGAAGCATGTTGGGCAGGTGGGGCAGTTATATATTGACGCTGGCGATTTCGCATACTTTGCGGATTACTTTTTTGATGGGTTTTTCGCGGACTTATACTTTCAGAATAAGATAGGCGAACTGCGCCGTCAAGTGGATCAGACATATGATCACGTGATGAAGGTAAGGGAAGCACTTATGAAAGCGCGGCGTTACGCGCTAGATAACGGTTAATCGGGGGGAGTCGGTTGTGCCACGGAACAGACTCTCCAGGTACAACCGGCAGTCCGAAGCCGGTAGATTGTGTATCACGATGGTCCAGGCGAAGCCTGGTCAGGTTTCGAAAGGGCGGATAGCCCTTCGCAGGGTCAGGGACGCGGCGCATCCGCGCGATCGGGAAGGGGTCTCACGACCCC